>JAHWJJ010000443.1 GCA_019348475.1 Gemmatimonadota bacterium
GGAAGCGCGCCGTAAGCCCGCTGCGCTCCGCCTCCAGGTGGATGTCGCTGGCCCCGGCGTCGTACGCGTCGCGCACCAGCAGGTTGACGTAGCGGATGACGGGCGGCTGGTTGGCCAGGTCGCGGACGTCGGTGGCCAGGTCGTCGTCCCCGTGCACCTGCGCCAGCTCGATCAGCCGCTCCGCGCGGGTGGAAAGCCGCTCGATCATCCGCTCCACCTCGGCGGCGGACACGGGCTCCACCTGCACCGGCCGGCCATAGGCGTACGCCAGGTCGTCCACCGCGTCCAGCAGTGCGCCGTCGGCGGCGGCCACGCGCAGGGTGCCGTCTGCGGCCAGCTCGCGCGGGCACAGCCGGTGGTGCAGCAGAAACTCGCGGGTGAGCCCTTCGGCCAGCGGCACTTCGGTGGAGGACATCAGCGGGGGACCGGGATACTGCGGGGGCGGCCCGTCCGGCGCGGAACGACTTGCCGTACGGCGCGGCCACGGTGGAGGATACAGAGGCGTCTCAATGTAACCCCCGCGGCCACGGCGTACAACCGGGGCGGCGGTCGTCGTCCGGTGAACGGGTGAACGGGTGAACGCGTCGGCCCCGCGTCCCGACCCGATCCAGAGGTCGTCCATCCGACCGAGGTTCCTTCTCCCATACCTCCGTCGACTCATTTGACTCCAGGCCCACTCTTTTTCACTCGCCCCACCAGTGACCCGCGCAGAACGGCGGCAGCCGGCGCGCGTGGGGAAAACCTGTACACACGCGTACGGTGGTTCTCCCATGGCGCACGTGGGGAGCGGAGCGCAGGTTGCAGCGCCCGAGCCGCAGGTGACCCCTTGCCCAGGAGCCTCCATGCACCCCCAGTTGCAGGCGTTGACGGACGAGTTCGGCAGCGCGCGCGAGCGGCTGCACCGGCTGCAGGCCACCGTGCCGGCGGAGCGATGGGCGGAGCGGCCGGCGGAGGGAAGCTGGTCCGTCGCGGAATGCGTGGCGCACCTGAACCTGACCTCGCGGGCGTACGTGGGCCCGCTGCGCGAGGCGCTGGCGCGCGGACGCGCCGAGGGCGGCACCGCCCCGGAGCGCTACCGCCGCGATCTGCTGGGGTGGCTCATCTGGCGCGCGGTGCGGCCGGAGGCGCGGATGAAGGCCAGGACCTCGGCCGCCTTCGTCCCCACCGCCGGCGCGCCCGCCGTGGAGATCGCCGCGGAGTTCGACCGCCTGCAGGACGAGCAGATGGAGCTGGTGCGCATGGCCGACGGGCTGCCGCTGGGCAGGCTGAAGATCGTGTCGCCCTTCGGGCCGCGCCTGAAGTACAACGTCTACTCCGCGCTCACCGTCCTGCCCGCGCACCAGCACCGCCACCTGCAGCAGGCCGAGCGCGCGTGGCAGTCCATCTCCAGCCGCTGACGGAAATGGCCTCACACCGCATCCCACAGTTTCGTGTGCACCTCGACCGAACGTAGATTTCACGCGGCAGGACGCGGAGGAAACGAGTGAGGACGCGGAGAGTTCCGTCCGTTCTCCGCGTCCTCTATCCCTTCCTCCGCGTCCTCCGCGTGATGCTTTTGGGGGTCTGCACAGAAGACCGGGGGCTTTGTATGGTATCACCCCGAGCCGACGGAGACCAGGGAATCTGGCCGCGCCGGCCGGACGTCGATGACTGACCGTCCCGCGCACCACGGCCCGGAGGGGCGGTTCCGCATCCCCTGGCCCGTCGAAAACCCGGAGGGGCGCGCCCGCGGCGGCGTGCTGCGCTGGCAGTGGGAGCGGATCTGGACGCGGCTTCCGTCCAATCCCCCGCCCTCGGCCCTGCCGCTGGTCGCCGGCAGGGTGGCCCGGCCGCGCGCGGACGCGGGCGAGATCCGCGTCACCTGGATCGGGCACGCCAGCTTCCTGGTGCAGATCGGCGGGCGCAACGTGCTGCTGGACCCGCACTTCGGCCCGCGCGCATCGCCCTTCCGCTGGATGGGGCCCAGGCGCTTGGTCCCCCCCGGCCTGGCGCTGGACGCACTGCCGCCGGTGGACGCGGTGCTCCTTTCGCACGATCACTACGACCACCTGGACGCGTGGAGCGTTCGTCAGCTTCACCGGCGCTTTGGCGATGCGGTGCGGTGGATCGCGCCGCTGGGGCACGCCGCGTGGCTTCGCGCGCACGGGATCGGCAACGTGGCGGACGTGGACTGGTGGGATGCGGTCGATCTGCCCGGCGGGGAGGGCGCGCTGACCGTCACCTGCGCGCCCGCGCAGCACTGGACGCGCCGCCGGATGCGCGAGTACAACGACCGCCTGTGGGGATCGTTCGCGCTGCGCACCGCCGCGGGGGCCAGCGTCTACTTCGGGGGCGACAGCGGGTACTTCGGGGGATACGGCGAGATCGGGGCGCGGCTGGGGCCGTTCCACGCGGTGCTGATGCCCATCGGCGCGTACGAGCCGCGCTGGTTCATGGCGCCCGCGCACATGAACCCCGAAGAGGCGGTGCGCGCCTACCGTGACCTGGGGTCGCGCGGCGCCTTCGTCCCCATGCACTGGGGCACCTTTCGCCTCACGGACGAGGACCCGCTGGAGCCCCCCGTCCGCCTCCGCGCGGCCTGGGCGAACGCCGGCCTCCCCCCGGACGACCTGCACGTCCTGCGGCACGGCGAAACGCTGGTCCTCGAGGGAATCGGCCGCGCCTGATCCTGGACGGGACCGGCTTTCGCGCCGGAGCCCCGGAGGGGGAGGGAGACGCGACTCCGCCGAGTTCCGCCGCCCTCCGTTGCGCGGCCCTTTTTCAGCGGCTCAGCGCGCGGAGTCGGAGGCGGCGCCGGAGTGGACGGGGTCCGCCGGGTTGGGCGAGCCGGGCGTGGCCCCCTGCGACCGGCCCACGGCGGACGACGGCGCGCTGTCGGCGTAGGTGCCCGGCCCGGAGGCGGCGGCCGGGTTCGCCGTCCCCGCGGGGGGGAGCGTGCTGGGCACGGCCGTGCCCGCGGCGGCCGAGTCGGCGCGGGTGGCGGCCTGGTCCGCCTCGTCGGGGGTGTTGTGCTCGCCGGACCCGTCGCACGCCGCGGCGGCCAGCGCGGCAGAGATGAACGCGGTACACAGCAGTCGCAGCCTGAGCATACGTCGAATCACCGGGAGCAGGGGGTTCGCAACAGCAGGGGCCGCGTGGCGCATCGCATCCGCCGTACCAGCGGCGCGAGAATCCGCCCGGCACACCCGAAATGGGCCCGAAACACTTGCGGGCGCGGCTGCAATCTTCCATCGTTCCAGGCCCGTACCCCCGGCGCACCGCGTCCACCGGACCCGCGCACGCATCCTCCGTCCACCGCGCCGCACGCCTGCACCGCGGCCGCACCGTCCAGCCATGGCCAAGCACGTTCCGCTCACCGACCGCGAGCTGTTCCAGATCGAGGCCCTTGCCTGCGACGCCACCCCCGGTCCGTGGGAGCCGCAGGTGGTGCTCGACTACGTGACCGGCGAGAGCGCGCGCGTGGTGGTGCACGGCCAAGCCGACGAGATGCGGTACGTGGTGGAGCGCGAGCACGAGATGGCCGAGGCGGACCAGGCGTACATCGCGGCCATGCACCCCGACGCGGCCCTGCGGCTGGTGCGCGAGATCCGGCGGCTGCGGCGGGTGCAAGAGCGGTACGACACCCTGTGCGACGTGCTGCAGCACCTGAACGCCTTCCTGGAGCGTCGCGGGCTGGTGGCGCAGGCGCAGCGGTTCGTGGAGGTTCGCGCGCAGCTGGAGCGCATTCACCCGGACGGCTTCGACGCCGCGGGAGACGCTCCCGGCACCGCGCGCCGCCAGCCGGCGGCTTCACTGGCCTGACCCCGGGGCGCCGAGCGGCGCCCCTTTTTTGCGGCTTTACCTTCCGTCG
>JAHWJJ010000444.1 GCA_019348475.1 Gemmatimonadota bacterium
ACGTGCTGATGGGCGCCGGCATTCCCAAGGAGATCCCGGGCGTGCTGGACCGCTTTGCCGCGCACGAGCCGGCGCAGATCAAGTTCGAGGTCGAGGGGATGGGCAGCGACACGGCCTACCTGAGCTTCGACCCGCGCGTGCACTCGGAAAAGCCGCCCGTCGCGGTCAAGCGGCCGTACTTTCTCCCCATCATCGCCAGCAACTCGCTGGCGACCATGCTCACGCGTAAGGCCACGGGACGGGTGGACGGCTTCGTGATCGAGGCGCCCACGGCCGGCGGCCACAACGCGCCCCCGCGCGGCGAGCTGGTGCTGAACGAGCGCGGCGAGCCGCAGTACGGCGAGCGCGACGTGGTGGACCTGGAAAAGATGAAGGAGCACGGCCTTCCCTTCTGGCTGGCCGGGAGCGCCGGGAGCCCGGAGGCGCTGGCCCAGGCGCTGGACGCCGGCGCCGCCGGGATCCAGGTGGGCACCCTGTTCGCGTACACGGAAGAGTCGGGGATCAGCCCTAAGCTCAAGCAGGACGTCATCCGCCAGGCGCAGGAAGACCGCATCGACGTGCTGACGGACGGCCGCGCCTCGCCCACCGGCTTTCCGTTCAAGGTGGTGCAGATCGGCGGGACGATGTCCGACCCGTCGACGTACGGCAAGCGCGAACGCGTCTGCGACCTGGGCTACCTGCGCGAGGCGTACCGGCGGCAGGACGGGCGCATCGACTACCGCTGCGCGGCCGAGCCGGTGGACACGTACGTAAAGAAGGGCGGTGTGGCGGAGAACACCGAGGGCCGCAAGTGCCTGTGCAACGCGCTGTTCGCCACCATCGGGCAGCCGCAGGTGCGCAAGAGCGGCCTTCCCGAGGAGGCGCCGCTCATCACCAGTGGCGACGCGCTCAAGAACATCCGCCGCTTCATCGGCTCCGACCGCGCCGGCTACACGGCGGGCGAGGTGATCGACTACCTGATGAGCGGCCTGAAGCGCGCCATGCCCACCCTGCAGCGCTCGGAGCAGCACGCCGGCCGCTAGTCCGCATCCGGCGGACCCCGGAAACGACCCGGGCCCCGTGGATTCGTCCACGGGGCCCGTTTCTGTGTCGTCCGGCCGGCAACCTCGCACGGCCGCGACGGGCCCAAGCCCGCGGCGATGACGGCCACTAGCCCATCTTTGCTCGTCCCTCGCAAAACGGGGCTTCACCTGCTCGTGTGGGAAGCCCTCGACGCGACGCGCCGTTTACGCGAAGCGTCCATGGGGGTGAAGCCCCGCCGGGCAAGCGCAGCGCGCGAAGGCGGGGCTTGTGGCATTTCCAGCCACGGGCTTTAGCCCGTGTGCTGAGGGGCGCGACGGACTCGCCCCTCATGCCGCGTCGTATTCGCTCGCGTTCATCGTCGCCTCCGGCTTGTCAGCGACCGATCGGTCCCACACAGGTCAAAAAAAGAGAGGGGCGCCGGTCAGGCGCGCACCCTCTCGTCCAGGTACCGCCGCATGGCGTCCGCGGCGCGCCGCAGGTGCACGCCGTCGCCGTACAGCCGCGACAGCGCCACGCCCCCCTCCAGGGTGCAGATCATCAGCGTCGCCAGCTCGTCGCCGTCCACGTCGGCGCGAACCTCGCCGCGCAGAATGCCCTTGCGCACCGTCTGGCGGATGAGCGTGCGCAGGCCGTCCATGGCCGCGCGGGCCCGGTCGCGCAGGGCAGGGTTGCCGTCGTCGCTTTCGATGGCGGTGTTCAGCATGGGGCACCCGCCCGGCACCGGCGGATCGTCGTGCAGCCGCGCGAAGACCTCCACCACGCCGCGCAGGCGGTCGACGGCGTGCTCGCGCCCAGCCAGCGCCGCGCCAAAGCGGCCGGCCATCTGTGCGATCGCGTAGTCGAACGCCTCCAGCGCCAGCGCCTCCTTACTTTCGAAGTGGCGGTAGATGCCGCCTTTCTGCAGCCCGGTGGCCTGCATGATGTCGGACATCGACGCGCCGGCGAACCCCTGCTGGTTGAACAGCGCCGCCGCCTGCCGGATGATGTTCTCGCGCGTCAGCTCACCGCTCCGCATCGCCTGCTCCTGTTGGTATTCACGAGACCGAACGGTCCCAAGTTGCGTGCGCGGAGGCGCGGCGTCAAGGACGCCGTGGCCTGGCCCGCTTTCTCCCGGCCCGCCGCCGGAAAGTGCGCGTTCATCGGCCTCTCGACATCCGGAGAGGCTGCGAGCGGGGTGAACGGGCCGGGGCGGCGATTGCCGGAACGGCCGGAATGCGGCATCTTGTTATGCTTGCGTGCGTTCCGGCTGATTCGCGTCCCCGATCCACTTCCGCATGGAATCCCAGTCCCTCGGCCTGCTGGTGGCCTTTTCCGCCGGGCTGCTGAGCTTTCTTTCGCCCTGCGTGCTGCCGCTGGTGCCCAGCTACGCCACGTTCATCACCGGGATGAGCCTGGACGAGCTGCAGCAGGCGGAAGAGCGCCGGGCGAAGCGCGCGGTGATGGTGCACGGGCTTCTGTTCGTGGCCGGCTTCACGGCCGTCTTCATGATCCTGGGGGCGTCGGCCACCTTTCTGGGTGGGCTGATGAACTACGCCAGCCGCTGGGTGGAGCGGGTGGGCGGGGTGCTGCTGATCCTGTTCGGCGTGTACCTGATGGGACTGCTGCGGCTTCCCGGCGCGGGCCGCGAGTGGCGGATGCACCTGGCCGAAAAGCCGGTCGGCTACCTGGGCACCGTGCTGGTGGGCGTCACCTTCGGGGCGGGGTGGACTCCGTGCATCGGGCCGGTGCTGGGCGGCATCCTCACGCTGGCCGCCGCGCGCGGCACCATGGGCGAGGGGATGGGGCTGCTGGCGATGTACTCGGCGGGCCTGGCGATCCCCTTCCTTCTGAGCACGCTGCTGATCGGCCGGTTCATGAGCGCGTTCGGGCGCATGCGGCGCTGGCTGCCGTGGATCAACCGGATCAGCGGCTTGATGCTGATGATCCTGGGCCTGCTGATGCTGACGGGCGAGTTCAGCCGCCTGGCGGCGATGATGGCGGGGTGGACGCCGGCGTGGCTGTCGTCGCGGATCTGACGGGGGCGCAAACGCTTGCATCTTTGGCCGCCGCGGGGCAGATTCGGTCCCCGCGGCGGCGCCTCTTTCGGCATCACACCCGTCTGGCCAACACCATGCCCCAACAGATCCGCATCCTGCTGGTGGACGACCACGCCGTGCTGCGCGCCGGCCTGCGGGCGCTGCTGGAGGCGGAGCCCGGGTTCCTGGTGGTGGGCGAGGCGGGGACCGGAGAAGAGGCGGTGATGAAGACCCCGCAGCTGCGTCCGGACGTGGTGGTGATGGACCTGTCGATGCCCGGGATGGGTGGGCTGGAGGCCGTGCGGCAGATCGGCGCGCTGGGGACGACGGCGCGCGTGCTGGTGCTCACCATGCACGGCGAGGAGGAGCACCTGCTCCCCGTGCTGGAGGCCGGCGGCAGCGGCTACGTCAACAAGCGCAGCGCCGACGAGGAGCTGATCGAGGCCATCAAGACGGTGGCCTCGGGCGACGTCTTTCTGTACCCCAGCGGCGCCAGGCTGCTGCTGCGCGGCCTGAAGCAGAAGGCCGAGCCGGGCGAGGAAGACCCTCTGGAGAAGCTGACGGACCGAGAGCGCGAGGTGCTGGGGTTCACGGTGGAGGGGTTCAGCAGCAGCGAGATCGGCAAAAAGCTGTTCATCAGCCCCAAGACGGTGGACACCTACCGCGCCCGCATCATGGAGAAGCTGAACCTGCACCACCGTAGCGAGCTGGTGCGGTTCGCGCTGCGGCGCGGACTGCTGAAGGCGGAGTAGGTCGCGCGGGCCCTCTCCCCCGCCAGGCCTTTCGCTCGTTCCTCGCGACGGCTGGCG
>JAHWJJ010000445.1 GCA_019348475.1 Gemmatimonadota bacterium
CCCAACGACCACGTCAACATGGGGCAGAGCTCCAACGACGTGATCCCCACCGCCATGCACGTCTCCGCCCGCGTCGCCATCCACCAGGACCTGATCCCGGCGCTGGAGCGGCTGCGTGACGCGCTGCAGGCCAAGGCCGTGGAGTTCGACGACGTGGTCAAGAGCGGCCGCACGCACCTGATGGACGCGACGCCGGTGCGGCTGGGCCAGGAGTTCGGGGGCTACGCCTCGCAGCTGGAGCACGGCGTGCGGCGGCTACGCAACGCGTCGCAGGAGCTGGCCGAGCTGGCCCTGGGCGGAACCGCCGTGGGAACGGGGACCAACGCGGTGCCAGGGTTTCCGGCGCTCGCCATCCGCAAGATCGGCGAGAGCACCGGGCTGGAGTTCGTGGAGGCGGAGAACCACTTCGAGGCACAGGGCGCCAAGGACGCCTACGTTTCCGCCTCGGGCGCGCTGAACACGCTGGCCGTGTCGCTGCTGAAGATCGCCAACGACATCCGCTGGCTGGCCAGCGGCCCCACCTCCGGCCTGGCCGAGATCACGCTCCCCGCCATCCAGCCGGGCTCCTCCATCATGCCGGGAAAGGTGAACCCGGTGATGAGCGAGGCCATGATGATGCTGTGCGCGCAGGTGATGGGAAACCACGTGGCGGTTACCGTGGGGGGGCAGCACGGCAACTTCGAGCTGAATGTGATGATGCCGGTGATGGCGCACAACTTCCTGCAGTCGGTGGCCATCCTCTCCAGCGGCTGCGACGCCTTTCGCGCCAACGCGGTGGAGGGGATCGGCGCCAACCGTGAGCGCTGCCGCGAGCTGCTGGAAAAGAACCCCTCCATCGCCACCGCCCTCAACGCCTACATCGGCTACGACGAGGCGGCGGCGGTCGCCAAGGAGTCGGCAAAGAACAACGAGTCGGTGCGCACGGTGGTCAAGCGCCGCGGCCTGCTCAGCGACGAGCAGCTGGACACGGTGCTGAACGTGCGCGACATGACCGAGCCCGGCATCCCTGGCGGCGGCGCCGTGGGCGGCGGCGGGGGCTGAGGAAGCCCGGAACCGCCCCGGCGCGGGAGTACGGGAGCGAATCGCGCGCCGTGCTCCCGCTCTCGCGTCCAGGGCGCCCTCTCGTCACTGCATTCCCGCGACCGATGTCTAACACCCTTCCCTGCGGGCACACGGTCCGCGATCCGGCGCAGACGCACTACTGCACGTACCTGCGGCTGCCCGAACTGCTGGCGCTGCAGCCGGCGCCGGAGGCCATGCGCCACCCCGACGAGCACCTGTTCGTGGTCACCCACCAGTCGTTCGAGGTGTGGTTCAGCCAGCTGCGGCTGGACCTGCCCCGCGCGATCGAGGCGCTGCAGCGGGACGACCTGGGGCTGGCCGCGTGGCTGGTGCAGCGGTGCACCGCGGTGGTACGGATGTTCTCGCCCATGATGCGCGTGCTGGAAACCATGACGCTGGGCGGGTTCTACGCCTTTCGCCACCACCTGGTGCCGGCGAGCGGCGGCGAGAGCGGACAGTGGCACGAAATCGAGATCCTGTCCGGCGCGCGCGAACCGGAGTTCCGGCGCTACCTGCAGGCCGAGATCCATCCGGACCCGGCCAGCAGCCCGCATTCGCGGCTGTGGACCGAGCGCCTGGCGCAGCTCTGGGACGCGCCGTCCCTGGCCAGCGTGGCGGAAGCGGCGTTCCAGCGGCGCGGCGTCCCCCCGGCAGACGCGTACGCGCAGTCGCACGCGCGGGGCGCGCACTGGGACCTGGTGCAGCTGGCGGAGGCGCTGCTGGATTATGACGAGGAGGTGCGCTGCTGGCGCTTCATCCACGCGCGCACCGCGGAGCGGACCATCGGCCCCGAGGTGGAAGGGACGGCCGCGTCCTCCGGGGTGCGTTACCTGGAGCGGATGGCCACGCACCGCGCATCGTTCTTCCCTTTCCTGTGGCACGCCCGCGCCGAGCTGTGGGAGCGAGTGCAGCCGCCGCCCGTGCCGGCCTCCTGACCCGCCGATTCGGGCGGCGGGCCGCCGGTCCCCGCTCCACGCGGAGCGGGCCGGCGGCTTCACGTTCCGGCGCAATCGCGGAACGGCGCGGGCGCGGGGGGTTACATCCATCCCCAGCCGGTGATCCGCTCCTCCCGTCCTGCGCGTCCATGCGGTTTCTCTCCCGCTGCATCCCCGCCCTGGTGCTGACGCCCCTCGCCGCGTGCACGATGAACCTGGCGCAGGTGGAGGGGCCGGACGCCAACGCCATCCCCACCACCTGGCCCTCGCAGAGCCTGGTGTTCGCCGCGCGCACCGCGGAGGGCGTGTTCCTGGTGGACCTGGGATGGGGCGGGGCCGACCGCGCGCTGCGCCGGGGGCTGGCGCGGATCGGCGCGACGCCCGAGGACGTGACGGACGTGTTCGTAACGCACAGCCACCGCGACCACATCACGGCCTGGCCGGTGGTGCGGCACGCGCGCTTTCACGTGATGGAGGCGGAGGTGCCGCTGTTCGAGAGCGAGGTGGTGCATGCGGACGTCCCCTCGCGCGCGGTGCGCGCCGTGCGCGGCGACGCGGGCCCGTGGCCGGGCGAGGTGAACGTGCGGCCGTTCTCGCGCGACACCACGTTCGTGCTGGGGACGGACACCATCCGCGCCTTCGTGGTCCCCGGCCACACGCCGGGCAGCACCGCATACCTGTACCGGGGGGTCCTGTTCGCCGGCGACACCATCTCCCGGCCGTACCACACCGGCTTTGGTCCGGGGATGGGCATCTTCACCACCGACCGGGCCCGCAACCACGCCGAGCTGGTCTCGCTGTTCGAGCGGCTGCGCCCGTACCAGGTGCGGTGGGTGTGCACCGCCCACGGCAAGTGCGCGCGCCCCGACGAGCGCTTCATCCGGAAGGTTCTGCGCTGAACGGCGACTCCCCATGGCTCGCCGAAACCAGCTCCAGCTACTCCAGATCCAAATACGGCAAAGCTTGTAAATCTATTCACCACCTGGATAGATTTTATTCAGGCCGCAGGATGCGTGATACGGAATCGTAGAGTTCGTTGTGCACTTTGAGTTCTACTGCGAGTCTCAGCCGAGGGCGCGGAGAACACGGAGAACAGACCTGTCCTCTTCTTTTCTCCGCGACCTCCGCGCCCTCCGCGTGAGGCCCATCTCAGAAGCTGGAATGAGGCACGACGGGGCCGCGCCGTGTCGAGGCGCGGCCGTGCCGCGTGAAGCGGGAGGGGGTCAGATGTGGATGGCGCGGCCGCCGGCGGCGAGGGCGGCTTCCTTGACCGCCTCGGGGAGCGTGGGGTGCGCGTGCACCGTCATGGCGATGTCCTCGGCACTGGAGTGGAACTCCATGGCCAGGGCGGCTTCGGCGATCAGGTCGCTGGCGCGGGGGCCCAGGATGTGGAGGCCCAGCAGCCGGTCCGTTCCGGCGTCGGCGATCACCTTCACCATACCGTCCGTCTCGGCCATGGCGCGGGCGCGGCCGTTGGCCTGGAAGGGGAACTTGCCCACGCGGTACTCGCGTCCGGCCGCCTTCGCCTCTTCCTCCGTCAGCCCGACCGACGCGATCTCGGGCCAGGTGTAGACGACGTTGGCCACGGCGTCGTAGTTGACGTGGCCGTGCCTCCCCGCGGCGAACTCCACCGCCGCCACCCCTTCCTCCTCGGCCTTGTGGGCCAGCATCCGCCCGCCGATGGCGTCGCCGATGGCGTAGACGCCGCCGACGCCGGTGTGGAAGCGCTCGTCCACCTGGATCACGCCGCGCTCCAGCCGGATCCCTGCCTCCTCGAAGCCCATCCCCTCCGTGTACGCGCGCCGCCCGACGGCCACCAGCACGTAGTCGGCCTCGATCGGCTC
>JAHWJJ010000446.1 GCA_019348475.1 Gemmatimonadota bacterium
GGAACCTGGAACTCGCGCAGCGGCTGCTCCGCGATCAGCCGGGCGGCGGTGGCGGCGGCGACGAGGAGAATGAGGACCCGAGCGGCGGAGGCGGCAACAGCCCGCCCTCCCCCGCGTCCCCGCACCCGCAGCCCGCGCCGGGGGGCGAGGGCGCGGGGCGGCCGATGACGCGGGAGCAGGCGGAGCGAATCCTCGCTGGCGCCGAGGCCCGCGAGCAGCGCGTCCAGCGGCAGCAGCTCAAGCAGGACCAGGCCCGCATCCACGGCGTCCGCGACTGGTGATGATGCGGAGGCTCCTCCTCGTGTGAGCGGCTAAAACGCTGCCACGGCGGCAACCCCCCGCTGGCGCTCTCCGAGCCGGCTTCACCTGAAAGAACAGATCGCTCGCTTAAAGGCATTTCATATCAGGTAAGGCAGGCTGGCGTTGGGTATTCCCGATCAATCTGTCCGATGATCCCTTCATCTGCGGATGAAAATCGCATAATCTGGTCGCGGCTGTGGCGGCAAGTGAAAGCGGCTTGCGGAGTTGCGCGTTTCCGCACATCGTTCCTGCCGAAAGGACGCGCCGTGAACAGGTCAGCATCATTCGACCGATGACGGGGGATGATGAGCGACGAAGGGTGGTGGTCTAGATGGGGGAGGATGGCAGCGGCCGTAGTTGGCGGCACACTTGCAGGGGCACTCGGTGGCGCCGCGGCGGGATCCGCCATCCCGTTCCTGGGGGTCGTCGGTGGCGCGATCATAGGCGGTGTGGGTGGTGCATTGACGGGAGCCGCAACGGTGAGCGAGGACGATGACCAGGCGCAGACGTGGGTCCGCGCGGGTGGTCGTGGCGTGGACGCTGATCTGGTTCGGAACGATCCTGGCCGTAAACCCGCGCCCGTCGATTGCCGTGCTCGGTGCGACGCTGTGGGGCGTGGGGATCGCGCCCCAGTTCGTGATCGTGGGGCGCTGGTTCATGGACAGTCCCCCGCCGGCGGGTCCCGTCAGGGACGCAGAGCCCCGCCAGCTCCCGGCGCGGGTCTGACGCGCGCACGACACCAGTCCGGCCCGTGAGCGCCGCCGAACCGGTCGAACATCCGGACCGGCATGGCGCCGGTTGACAGCACGCCGTCTCCGCCGCTAGATTGCCGGGCCAATTTGCTGGAAAGTGGGGACCGGCGGGTCCTCCACCTGTTCGGCTCGGCGCCTTTCGAGGCGCTCGATGCTGCCAGGTCCGCGCGAGGCGCGAGCGGCCGCCCCCCCGGGGAGCGTGCCGTTCGTGCAGCGCATGGACGGACCTGAGCGAATGCCTCAGGTCCGTCTTTTTTTGGTCTGGCACCCAACCCCGAGAAACCGGAGAGCGGCGTATCAACGAGAAGATGCGTGTGAACCGGCAGATCCGGATCAGCCCCGTCCGCGTGATCAGCACGGACGGCGAGCAGCTCGGAATTCTGCCGATCGAACGGGCGATGGAGATCGCGGAAGAGCAGGGGCTGGACCTGGTAGAGGTCGCGCCGCTCGCCCGGCCGCCGGTCTGCCGCATCATGGACTACGGCAAGTTCAAGTACGAGGAGCAGCGGCAGGCGCGCGAGGCGCGCAAGAAGCAGCACCACGTGCAGCTGAAGGAAGTGAAGATGCGCCCGGGGATCGAGGAGCACGACTTCGACTTCAAGGTGCGCCATGCCAAGAGGTTCCTCGAAGAGGGGAACAAGGTAAAGCTCACCATGATGTTCCGGGGGCGTCAGATGGCCCACCCGGAGTACGGGCGCAAGGTGCTGGACCGGGTGTTTCAGGAGCTGCAGGAGGTTTCCAAGGTAGAAGCCCACCCCATGCTGGAAGGGCGCAGCATGGTGATGGTGCTTGCCCCCGTGGCAAAGCCGCCGCAGCCGCAGCAGACCAGCCAACCCACCGCCGCCGCCTCGGCCGCGGACGAAAGGTAGAGTAGTACGATGCCCAAGATGAAGAGCCACCGCGGCTCCGCCAAGCGCTTCAAGGTCACGGCCAAGGGCCGGGTGAAGCGCGGGAGCGCGTTCCACAGCCACATCCTGACCAAGAAGTCGCCGAAGCGGAAGCGGGCGCTGCGCGGCACCACCATGCTCGCCAAGGCCGACGAGAAGCGCGTAAAGCGCCTTCTCGCCTCCTGATCCGCTGAAAACCGACGAACTTCTGTAACGGGAGGCTGAGATGCCGCGTGTAAGCACCAACGTTGCGCGACTCAAGCGCAAGAACCAGATCCTCAAGCAGGCCAAGGGCTACTTTGGCCGGCGCAAGAACCTGTACAAGACGGCCAAGGAGGCGGTGGAGCGGGCGCACAAGTACGCGTACCGCGACCGCAAGAACCGCAAGCGCGAGTTCCGCCGCCTGTGGATCATCCGCATCAACGCGGCCGCGCGGCAGAACGAGCTTTCGTACTCGCGCCTGATGGACGGCCTGAACAAGGCCGGGATCGAGATCGACCGCAAGGTGCTCGCCGACCTGGCGGTGCGCGATCCCAACGCGTTTACCGAGCTGGCCAGCGCCGCCAAGTCGCAGCTGGCTGCCTGAGCGCAGCACGGTTGTACGGCTTGCGCAAGCGGCGCCGGGGTTTGTCCTCCGGCGCCGCTTCTCTTTTTGCGGGGACAGGGGGCAGGGGACAGGGAGCGTGCACCCTGCCCGCATCTGTCATTCCGAAGGAGGCGCCGCACGGCACCGTGTCGTACTGGACACCTGAGCGCCGACTGAGGAATCTACTCGCCCGTGCTCGTGGCCCAGTCTCCCGACGGGATCTCGCGGACGATTTGCTCCTGTGCGGGAGCAGACGCGAGGCAGGGCACCACGCGGGCCGCATCTGTCATTCCGAGGGAGGCGCCGCACGGCACCGTGTCGTACTGGACACGTGTGCGCCGACTGAGGAATCTACTCGCCCGTGCTCGTGGCCCGTCCCACGGTGGATCAGTCGCGGACGGTTCCTTCTGCGACGTGCCGTGAAGGTGAGAAAGGGATAATCCATGGCCGGCAACTACTACGTCTACATCATGGCCAGCCCGTCGCGAGCGCTGTACGTCGGCGTCACGAATGATCTGGCGCGACGCGTGTACCAGCACAGGCACAGGCTGCACGACGGCTTTACCGCGCGATACAGCATCAACCGCCTTGTCTACCTGGAGCACGCGACGGAGGTGAACGCGGCGATCAAGCGCGAAAAGCAGATCAAGGGGTGGTCGCGAAAGAAGAAAACTGATTTGATCGAGCGGGACAACCCAGGGTGGCTCGATCTGGCGGAGGAGTTGTTCCCCGGGCTGGCGAAGGGCGAACCGCCGGCGTCGTCCTCCGAACCGGCTACGTGCTGAGGCGAGTAGATTCCTCAGTCGGCGCCGGAGTATTCGACAGCAGACGATTTTGTGCGGCGCCTCCTTCGGAATGACAGATTGGGCCGCGGCGGTAGACGCTTGGCGCGGCGGGGCGTGGCAAGGACCGCCCTGGGGTAGCCAAACGGGCGCTCGGGGCTAAGTTTGGGATGGATACGCGAGGGGGGGAACGCAGAAGATGACCATGACCACGGTAACCGAAGAACTGCTCGGGCAGCTGCGCGACCTGGAGCGCCAGGGGCTGGAGGCCGTCCGCGCCGGCGGCGACGCCGCGGCGCTGGAGGCGCTCCGCACGGAGTACCTGGGCCGCAAGGGTCGGCTCACGGGTGTGCTGCGCCGCCTTGGCGAGCTGACGGCGGAGGAGCGCCCGGCCGTGGGCGCGGAGGCCAACCGCGTCAAGGAGGCGCTCAACGCGCTGCTGGCCGAGCGCGAGGCCGCGTTCGCCGGCACCGTTGACGAGGGGCCGCGCGGGGACCTCTCCCTCCCCGGCCGGCCGCGCTGGCGGGGCGGCG
>JAHWJJ010000447.1 GCA_019348475.1 Gemmatimonadota bacterium
CGTTCACCCGTTCACCCGTTCACCCGTTCACCCGTTCACCCCTTCACCCCTTCACTCCACCACTTCCTCTGCGGCCGGCGAACAGCGGCTGCGGCGGGTACTCTGTCCAGTGCGTATGGATGATGGCGCGTGCCCTGCATCGGCCCGGGCCTGCCCCGCGGGACCGTCCCGCGGGCGACACGTTACGGGGCAAGGAGAGACGATGGCTGCGGAGGGGATTCGCTCGGTTCTGGCGGCGACGGACCTGGGACCGGCATCGGAGCCGGTGGTGGCCGCCGCGGCGGCGCTGGCGCGGCGGCTGGACGCGGAGCTGCACCTGGTGCATGCGCTCGAGATCGAGCGCCTTCCCGACCTGGAGCATCCCAGCTTTCCCGCGCGCATCCGGCAGGCGGAGGAGCTGCTGGCCGAGCTGCGCCGCCGCGCCGCCGCGCCGGTGCCCCCCGCCAGCGCGGTGGTGGTGAACCACGCCGCGCACCAGGCCGTGGAGGACCGCGCCCGCGAGGTGGCCGCCGGCATCATCGTGGTGGGGCCGCACCGGGGCGGCGACGTGGGCGCGCACTTCCTGGGCACCTCCGCCGACCGCGTCATCCGCACGGCCCAGGTCCCGGTGCTCGTGGTCCGCCGCGCGCTGGCGCTCCCCGTGGCGCGCATGGGCGTGCCCACCGACTTTTCCGAGCCCTCGCACGGCGCGATGGACCTGGCGCTGCGGCTGGCGGAGCCCCTGGCCGGAGGTGGCGGCGGGGGAGAGATCGTGGTCTTTCACGCCGCGTGGGTGGTGGAGCAGGACGAGGCCGCCGCCCGCGCGACGCTGGAGTCGTCCCTGGAAAAAGCGGTGAAGACGGCGCTGGAGCGCGCGGGCGGGGTGGCGGGCGTCCCCGTGCGCACCGCCCTGGCCTGGGGGGTCAGCCCGGTCAAGACCATCGCCCGCTATGCGGAAGAGCACCAGCTGGACCTGCTGGTGATGGGCACGCACGGCCACGGCGGATTGCGCCGGATGATCGCCGGCAGCGTGGCCTCCGGCGTCGCGCGCCAGGCCACCTGCTCCGTGCTGCTGGCCGCGCCGCGCTCGCGGGCGGTGGGCGGGGAGGATGGACGGGAACGTGCGTGAGAAGGCGAACGCCGGGCCGGGGACCCGGCGGGGATCGCGACACCTTTAACCGGAGGACGGGTGGGGCGCAGCCGCCGACGGCGTCGTATGCTTCACCGACCTGAAAGGAGAATCACATGCACCCGATGGTATGGCTGGGACTCGCGCTTCTCGTTCTCTGGGCCATCGCGTGGCTGGTGCTCAAGGTGGTCAGCTTCGCCGTGCACCTGCTCCTGATCGCGGCGGTCCTGTTCGTCGTGTGGGGACTGGTCAAGCGCGGCGCCCGCAAAGCGGGACTGTGACGACGGATCTGGACCGGACGGCGGCGTGACGGAAGCTCGCTCCGCCCGCGAAAACGTGATTCCGAGGGAGGGCTGCTGGATCTGTCGTCCCGGTGCAGTCCCCTCCGGCGCCGACCCAGGGATCTACTCACCCGCACTCGTCGCTTGTCGGCGGCCGGCCTCGCCCGGCGGGGAAGCGCCCACGCGCCGCGGCGGTCCCTTGCCGGACAAGCGTGCGGGCGGGGTTTCCCGGGCCCGCCGACAGCACCGCCGCGTGGATTCCTCGGTCGGAACCAGTTGCCGGCCCGCTATGGAGCGAGAAGCGCCTGCAGCTCGGCGTAGCGCCGCAGCAAATCCTCGGCGGCCTGGTCCGCCTGCACCATGCGGCGGCGGAGCAGGGCGTTGAAGCGGGCGGCGCGTTCGGCCAGGGGGGGATCGCGCAGCGCGGCCTCCTGCGCCCGCAGGTAGCGCCGCTCGATACGCTCGATCCGCCGCGCCGCATCGGCCGCCGCGGCGGCGTCGCCGTCCTGGATGGCGCGCGAGCGGCGGTCGCGCAGAAGTTCCAGCCGCCCCACGGCCGCACCCAGCCCCGGGTCGGCGTGGAGCATCGCGGCCAGCAGTTCGTCGCCCAGTGCCTGGTTCATGCGCGAAAGCTCGGGGTCGGCCAGTACGCGGGCCTCGATCTCCACCAGCGCCGCCTCGATGCGCGCCGCCTCCGCCCGCGCGCCCTCCACCGTCGGCGCCTGCGCGTTGGCGCACCCGGCCGTGAACGCCAGCGCGACCAGCATCAGGAACCCGCGAACTTCCACCTTCATCCTGGACCCTCTCTGCGCAATGCCGGCGGAGCGCCCGTGCCCCACCGATCTCCACCCCGTCTGGTGTCCCGTCCAGCGCGCGCACGCGCCGTTCCCGCGCTCCCCAGGGAGGCGCACAGAGGCGGCGCCCGGGCAGACCTGTCCGTCACCCGGCCGGCGCCGCCCGACGCTGACACCGCGAATCGTCGAGGGCACAAGCGGCGCGTCGTCTTAGCTGGCCGAGAGACGCTGCTGCTCCCGCGCGCCCTCCCGGTCGCGGGTGGCCGCCGGTTCGGCGCGTTGTTCGCCGGGTCCGGCGCGCGCGGCATCCGTCGTGCGGCCCCGCGCCACCCGGCTGCACCCGTGGACGTGGCGGGGCGGCGACACCGAACACCGAGGAGAAGCGGATGAAGCATGGATGGATGGGCGCGCTCTGCGCCGTGCTCGCCCTGCCCGCCTGCGGCGGGGACAACGAGGAGGAGCTCGCGGTGGAGGCAACCGACGCGGTGGCGGTGCGGCCCGCGCCGGGCGCGGATACGGCGCAGCAGCCGGCCACGGGCACGCCCGGCGAGCCGGTGGAGGGGGGCGCGGAGCTTACCGTTGGCGCCCAGGAGTACGGCGAGTACATCGCCGACCAGAAGGGGCGGCCGCTGTACATGTTCACCGCCGACAGCGCCGGCCAGAGCAACTGCTATGACCGCTGCGCGCAGATGTGGCCGCCCCTGCTGGCGCCGCAGGGCACGCCCACGGCGGGTTCCACGGACGTGCGGCCGAGACTGATCGGCACCGTTCAGCGCCGGGACGGCGCCGCGCAGGTCACGTACGGCGGACACCCGCTCTACTACTACCACAAGGACCAGGGCGCCGACGCGCCGCGGGGCCAGGACGTGCACGACTCCGGCGGCGAGTGGTACCTGGTCACCCCGGCGGGACAGAAGCTGGAGAACCACGGCGGCGGCTCCTGACCCTGGGCGGGTCCGGCGCACGGGGAGGAGGGGAGGCATGGACTGGGCGGAGACGGGAAGCCTGCTGCTGAGCGTGGCCGGGGCGTTCGTGCTCGCCCTGCCCATCGGCTGGGAGCGCGAGCGGAGCGAACGGGGGCTGGGGCTGCGCACCTTTCCGCTGGTGGCGATGGCCAGCACCGTCTACCTGCTGCTGGCCGAGGAGGTCTTCATAGGCCACCCCGAGGCACAGGCGCGGGTGCTGCAGGGGCTGATCACGGGGATCGGCTTCATCGGCGCGGGCGCCATCCTCAAGCAGCGCGGCAGCGAAGAGGTCCACGGGACCTCCACCGCCGCCGCGGTGTGGGCCACCGGCGCCCTGGGCGCGTCCGTCGCTTACGGCCGCTGGGACATCGCCGTGATCATCAGCGTCTTCACCTTCGCCACGTTCCGCTGGATGACGCCCCTCAAGGACGCGGTTGAAGACGCGCCACGCCGCCGCGAGCAGCGCGAAGACGCGCGGTGAGCGGCCGAAGCCGCCGCAACGACAGCGGTAAGCCCCGCAAAACTGCGCGGGGCTTCAACGGCAAGGGCAACGGCAACGCCCTCGCGCGGACCCCTCACCCCCGGGCCCTCTCCCGCACCCTGCGCGGGAGAGCAACGGTGTTGAATTCAGCCGCAGTTCAGCGCGAGCGCCGGGTT
>JAHWJJ010000448.1 GCA_019348475.1 Gemmatimonadota bacterium
ACTTGCCGAAGGCGGTCTCGGGCAGGGTCGATGCCCCGTGCTGGACGGCGCCCGCGAGGCCGAACTCGCGCTGCGCGATCTCGGAGAGCACCCGTAGCGTCTCGAAGTCGATCGCCACGTCCGCGATCGAGCCGTCGGGAAGCACGACGCCGCCGTGGGACGTGCCAGACTGCACGGAGATCTTCGAGAGGCCGACGAGATCGGTGCCGAGCCGGTCCGACATCTCAGCGAGCGCGCTGTTGTACCCCTGCATGTACGCCCGGAGCTCTCCGGGCGTGGAGTTCTCCGTGCCGACTTCCCCGATCTCGCCGCCGACGGAGACGGTCACCCCCTCGGGCTCGAGCTTCCGGATGAACGCCGTCATCTCGGCGGAGAGGCGGTAGTTGAGCTCCTGCTGCTGCTCCAGCGACTCGCGCGACAGGTCCACCAGCGTCGAGGTGTCCACGTCGATGTTGTAGAACCCCGCGTGGATCGCCTCCCGGATCAGGTCTCGGACGGCGCGAACCTCCGGATCCGGATCGGCCGCGTACTTCTTCGCGTTGACCTGGAAGTGGTCGCCCTGTACGAAGAGCGGCCCAGACCAGCCCTCTCTGATGGCCGCGGCGATCATCACGCTGACGTACTCGGCCGGCCGCTGGTCGGTGTAGCCGATCTCCGAGCGCGCGATCTCGCAGATGAGCGCCCCCACCTCCAGGTCGCGCGCGGCGGCGAACAGTGCCCGGGCGGTGTCGTAGGCGGCGGCGCGGACGTTCATGGCGGGGACGGTGAATCCGCCGATTTCGCCGCGGCCGCGGGCCATGTACAGCTCGTGGATGGACGCGGGGGCGATGCCCACGGCGTGGCCGGCGTGCAGCAGCAGCCAGCGCGCGGTGTCGCGCACGTCCTCGTCATCGCCGAACACGGCGGCGCGGATCAGCCGGTCCACCCCGCCGGCCCGCAGTTCGTCCGCGCTGACCAGCGCAACCGCGCCGCCGTCGGCGGTGACGGAATCGCGCACCTCGTCCAGCAGCGCGCGGACGGAAGGGCGGGAGAGCAGGTCCAGGCCGTCCGCCGGGGTCGCGACGGTGTTCACCATGATCTTCCTCGGATCATTCGGATTTCGGGGATGCGTCGGGTCCGCCGCCGGGGTCTGGCCGCGGCGGCGGCAATCTGTTTCCGGCGTGCCGCCGTGGCAAGTTTCGGGCGAGCCGCAGGGCAGCCTCGTTGGCGGCGGTACAGAAACCTTGACGACACAATCGGGCCTATTTAGCGTGGGAGGAGGCATTCACCGTCATCACTTCCGGAAAGGAGTCATGGCATGTCATGCAAAACATGCGCGGAGCAGCGTTCCCGGTTTTGCTGGCCGACGGCAGCCTGATGATTCAGGTGGGGTCGCTCCAGCCAGGCGCCCATACGTCTCACGAGTTCCAGGAGCTACGCAGTTTTCTGCTCTCATCGGGGAGCAACTCGATCGCAGCGCTGCGCCGTGAACTGCCACGCGTATTCTCGTTCGGCGCAGCAAGGGCGATCGGAGCCGCGACCGAACCTGAACCCGCCCTCCTTCTGCTGACGCGTACCCCTGAAAGAACGGCCCCGTTATGAACTCAGGACCTGCAAGGGAGCGGCTGCAACCCTGGATCTTCCGTATTGGAACGGCCGTCTGGCTTCTGCTCGGAATCGTCCTGCTCGGCTCTGCCCTGCAGGCGCGGACTGCGGCACGCCCCTCCACACCGGCCAGATCAGCCGGGCCGGACTCGGCCTCGCTGCGGCGTGGCTACGTTCCGCAATACGAACTCCGAAACGGGACCGAAGTCGTACTCGTGCTGCTGGGGGCGAGCTTCTGCGGCGCACAGCACAAGCCCGGGTTCGCACAGGCGGTGGAGGACGCAAAGCAGCAGGTTCGGCGGCAGGCCGTGGCTGGGGGAGCACAGTTTCGCGCCGTCGCCGTTTCGCTGGACTGGGATCCAAAGGAAGCAATGGAATTCCTCGCCGGCTTCGGTGCGTTCGACGAGATCTCGGTGGGGAGCAACTGGCTGAACGAAGGAGCCCAGCGATACATCTGGCGCGACCATCAGTCGGATCCCGTAGTGCCACAGATCGTAGTGATCGAGCGGCAGGTCGAGACCGCGCCGGCAATAAAGACGCAAGGCGAACGCGTGCTGCAGCGGGTGCAGGGCAGCGATCAGATCATTGCGTGGGTGCGGGCCGGCGCCCGGATCTGAGCATCAGCCTGGGTGCAGTCCTCCAGCCCCACCACATCGAACCCGTTGACGTAGTGCGAACGGTGAGGGCGCAGAGGAACACCGATTCCTCTGCGCCCTGTCCGTTCTCCTCTGCGTCCACACGCTCTTTGCTGGTCTGCCGCTTGCTCGTGCGCTTCGCATGGCAAACACGGAGAGGGCCGCCAGGTGGGCGGGCGCGGCGGCGGCGGCGGCCGGGGCGGTGGGAGCGTACACCCTGCTGGAGCCGCTTTGGCTGGAGGTCACGCGGCCGCGCATCCACGTGCGCGGGCTGCACCCGGACCTGGAAGGCTTTCGGATCGCGCTGCTGACGGACATGCACGCGGGCGACGGCACGCCCCTGTGGCTGATCCGCCGCGCGGCGCGGCTCGCGATGCGGCAGCGTCCGCACCTGATCGCCCTGACCGGCGACTTCGCGGCGGACGACGCGGGGACCTTCGCGCCCGTGCTGCAGGCGCTGGCGTGCCTGCACGCGCCGCACGGGGTGTGGGCGGTGCCCGGCAACCACGACCACACGGTGGGGATCCACAGATGGCACGCGGAGCTGCGGCGGCACCCGCACCTGCGCGACCTGACCAACCGCGCGGTGGTGCAAAAGGTGGGCGGCGCCTCCCTCTGCGTGGCCGGGGTCGACGATTTCTCCAGGGGCCGGCCCACGCTGGACGCGCTGCCGCCGCCGGAGGCGCGCGACTTTACGCTGCTGCTGGCGCACGATCCCGACCAGGCGGAGCAGGCACGGCGCGCGTGCGACGCGGTGGACCTGATCGTGAGCGGGCACACGCACGGCGGCCAGGTGCGGCTTCCCTGGGTGGGCGCGCTGAAGAACCCCGCCGAGCGGGACGACCTGTACGAGGAAGGCTTGCGCAGACGCCCCTGGACCCAGGTGTACACCTCCCGCGGAGTGGGGACGGTGCACCTGCCCATCCGCCTTCTCTGCCGCCCCGAAGTCGCGGTGCTGGAGCTTTCCGGCGCCCCCAGGCCGCGCCTGCCATAGCGAGGTCAGCAAACATTTGTGCGGCCCGCTCTTTGCAAATGTGCAGGCGAAAACAGGCCGGGGGAACGTGCGGCGGAGCGGCGCCCTGGCGATGGACCGGAATCCGTCGTAGTGGAGGGACCATGGCTCGACAGACTGGGGTGGTGGAGTTCTTCAAGGACGACAAGGGCTTCGGCTTCATTCGTCCGGACGACGGCGGAAAGGACGTGTTCGTCCACCACTCGTCCATCCAGATGGAAGGCTTCAAGTCGCTGAAGCGCGGCGACCACGTGGAGTACGAGATCCAGGAGGATCCCAAGGGCCCCCGCGCCGCCGACGTGCGGAAGGTAGAGACCTGACGGTCCCGCTCGCACGGAAAATTCGCAGTTCCGACGACGCAGACGGCGCCGCTCCCCTCACCGGGATGCGGCGCCGCCCGCGTTTGCCCTCCGGTCCCCGACCCCGACCGACCCCGACCCCGCCACCCGTTCACCCGTTCACCCGTTCACCCGTTCACCCGTTCACCCGTTCACGCACTTTCGCACTTTCGCACTTTCGCACTTTCGCACTTTCGCACTTTCGCAC
>JAHWJJ010000074.1 GCA_019348475.1 Gemmatimonadota bacterium
CGGACGCCATCTTCCCGGTGGAGCGCATCTGGCCGACGCTGTTCGTCATCCAGTTCGGCCTGGGGGGGCTGGGCGCGTACCTCCTTGGGCGGGAGCTGGGCGCGCGGCGGTGGGTGGCGTTCGTGACCGGGCTGGCCTTTCAGTTCACCGGCGTGGTGATGTCGTGGGTGCTGGCCGGGCACGAGGGGCGCATCATCGTGGCGACCTTTGCGCCGCTGGCCTTCTACTTCGTGCACGCGGGGGTCCGCACGGCGCGGCTGGCCCCGTTCGCGGGGCTGGCGGCGGCGGTCGCCCTTTCGCTCCTCAGCTTCCAGATCCAGACCGCCTATTACCTGCTGCTGGCCCTCGCCCTGTGGGCGGTGTTCTGCCTGTGGCACCTGAAGGCCTTCCGGCGGCGCGTGGCCGGCGTGCGGACGGTGCTGTACGGCCTGGGCGCGGTGGCGTTCGCGTTCGTCGCCGCGTCGGTCGTCTTTCTCCCCTTCCTGGACTACGTGGACCTGTCGCCGCGCGGCGGGCCGGGGCGCGGGTACGAGTACTCCACGTCGTGGGCCATGCCCCCGCGCGAGATCACCGCGCTGGCCGTGCCCGAGGACGTGGGGCACCTGGAGACGTACACCGGCAGCAACCCGATGAAGCTGCACACGGAGTACGCCGGCGCCACCGTGCTGCTGCTGGTGGCGCTGGGGTTCTGGTACGCCCGGCGCAACCGCTACTTCTGGTTCTTCCTGGCGCTGGGCGTGTTCACGCTCACCATCGCCTGGGGGGGCGCCACGCCGCTCTACCGGCTGTACTACGAGCTGCTGCCGGGGACCAAGAAGTTCCGCGCGCCCTCCGTCTCCCTGTTCCTGCTGTCGATGTCGCTGGTGGCGATGGCGGGGATCGCGCTGGAGGCGCTGGCGCGGGCGGTGGACGCGCGGGATGCGAAGCGCCCGCTGCGCGTGCGCGCCACGAGCGCGGCGGCCCCGGCCGACCCCGAGCTGGGCCCGGCGGCGTGGATCCTGGCGGGGATGGTGGGGCTGGGCGTGGTGCTGGGAATGGTGGCCACGGCGCCCCACCCCAGCGGCATTCCGGGGGCGGGGCCGGTGGCCTTCCGCTTCGCGCTCTTCGCGGCGGCGGTGGCGGCGGTGCTCTGGCTGTGGCTGCGCGGCGGTCTGGGCCGGGGCGCGGCGGCGGCGCTGCTGGCCACCATCACCGTCGTGGACCTGTGGATCGTGGACCGGCCGTTCTTCCGGACGGTGGACCCGCCCGGGATCATGTTCGCCGCGGACGACGTGGCCACCTTCCTGGCCTCGCAGCCGCGGCGCGACCGGGTGTGGGTGCTCCCCATGCCGCCCGAAGCCGTGTACCGGGGCCAGCTGAACAACTACCTGATGCGCTTCGACGTGGACCAGGCCGCGGGCGAGCACGGGAACCAGCTGCAGCGCTGGAACCAGTTCATGGGCGCCGGCGAGCAGACGTACGTGGACTACCACAACTTCATCCAGAATCCCGCCTTCCTGCGCGCGGGCAACATCCGGTGGATCGTGACGGGAATGGAGCTGCAGGGGCTGCCGGTGGCGCACCGCGGCTCGTCCATCGTCTACGAGAACCCCGACGCCCTTCCCCGCGCGTACCTGGTCCCCACCGCCGTGACCGCCCCCGGCGAAACGGCGCTCCCGCAGATGCAGCGCCCGGACTGGGAGCCGGCGCAGGTGGCGTACGTGGACCGCCCCGTCCAGCTTCCGCAGGGCCCCCTGGCCGGCGAGGCGCAGGTGACGGCGTACGAGCCGGACCGGGTGGAGGTGCAGACGCGCGCCAACCGCGCCGCCCTGCTGGTGCTGGCCGACAACTACTACGAAGACTGGAAGGTGCGGGTGGACGGCCGCGAGGCGCCGCTGCTGCGCGCCAACCACGCGCTGCGTGGGGTGGTGGTGCCGGCGGGCACGCACCGGGTGACGTTCACCTTCGAGCCGGCTGACCTGTACACGGGGTGGTACCTGTACCTGGCGTGCATGGCGCTGCTGGCGCTGTACGGCGCATACCTGCTGGTGGCGCACCTGCGGCGCCGCCGGGCCGGGGCGCCGCCGGAGTGACGCGTTCCGCGGCCCTGCGGCGCACGGCCGGGCTGCTGCTGGTCGCCGCCACGGTCTGGTACCTGGCGGCGTCCATCCGCGCGCACTGGGGCGAGCTGCGCGCGTTCCAGTGGCGGGTGGACCCTGCGCTGCTGGCCGCCAGCGTGGTGGCGCACACGCTGGTGCTGGGGTGGGGCGTCTGGGTGTGGAGCCGGGTGCTGCGGCACTTCGAGCACCCGCCGGTGCGGCTGGGGACGCTGCAGCGCATCTGGTTCCTCTCCAACCTGGCGCGCTACGTCCCCGGCAAGGTCTTCCAGTTCATCGCGGTGGCGCAGCTCAGCCGCGGCGCGGGGCTTTCCGGTCCCGTGCTGATCACCTCCATCCTCGTCCTCACGGGGATGTCGCTGCTCTCTGCGGTGGTGGTCGCGGCGTGGGTGCTGGCGGGCGGGCTCACGCGCGGCGTGGACCCGCGGTTCCTGGCGCTCGTCGTGACGCTCGGGGCGGTGCTGGCCGTCCATCCCGCCTTTCTGAACCGCCTGCTCGCGGTGATCCCCCGGCTGCTGAAGCGGGACGTGATCCGCTGGAACGCGGGGTGGGGGGACGGCCTGGTGCTGCTGGGGCTGTCGGTGGTGAGCTGGGGGTTCTACGGCGTGGCGTACCACCTGTTCGTGGCCTCGCTGGCGGACGTGCCGTGGGCGCTGATGCCGCACCTGGCGGGGGTGAACGCGCTCTCGTTCTTCATCGGCTACGCGTCGCCGCTGCCGGGGGGCGCGGGGCTGCGGGAGATCTCGATGACGGAGCTGCTGGAGCCCTACTTTCCCGGCGGCGTGGCGGCGGTCCTGGCGATTGCCGCGCGCCTGTGGACGATCGCGGCGGAGCTGATCGGGGGATCCGCGGCGGCGCTGCTGGTGAGGGGCGGATCGGGGGTGGATGCCGCCGCTGCGGCGCCGGTGCCGGCGGGTGCCATCGACGCGGCGGATGGGGCGGAGGTGCCGGTGCCGCGGCAGCCGTGAGCAATGCCGGCGCGCTTCGCCGGGTCACGCGGTCGAATTCTCCCCCTCTCCGCGACCAACGAGCGGGGAGGGGTCCTCGGCGCGTACGCGGGCTCCGCGCATCGCCCCGGCTGGCCGGACTGCACGGGTGGGATGGCGTGCGATGGGAGAGCGTGGTGCGTGGGCGGGCCACCCCCCATCCCCGGCCCTTCCCCTTGCGTGGGGGAAGGGAGATGGACACCACCCTCACCCACGCAGGCGACTTCTCCCCCTCTCCCGGCGCAGCTTGCCGGGAAAGGCCGGGAGCCCGGTTGGGGGCCGCGGCGCGTCTTGCAGCGAGCCTCGAAAAAAGCGCCGGTGACGCAAAACAGTAGCGCACGGCGCAGAGGCATGGTTACATTTGCGCCACTGCTGGATCCTTGGGGAAAATCATCGGAACCGTGAAATGCTGGACGAGCTGAAGAACAAGCTGGGCGAAGAGATCGAGCGCCTTACCCACGAACTGCAGGTGGTGCTTCCCGAGGCCATCAAGAAGGCCGTGGAGCACGGCGATCTGCGCGAGAACTCCGAGTACAAGTCGGCGCTGGAACGCCAGCAGTTCGTGCAGGCGCGCCTGAACCACCTTACCCGCCGCGCGGGCGAGCTTTCCAAGATCGACCTGTCGCAGATCCCCGCGGACCGCGTGGGCTTCGGCAGCCGCGTGACGGTGGTGGACATGCGCACGCGCGAAGAAGAAACCTATACGCTGGCGTTCGGCGACTTCATCGACATCGACAGCGGACAGATCTCCATGGCCAGCCCGCTGGGGCAGACGCTGATGGGGAAGAAGGCCGGCGAAAAGGTCAGCATCCAGCTCCCCCGCGGCGAGCGCAAGCTGCACATCAAGGACGTGCAGACGCTTCCGCAGATGGTGCAGGGCGCACAGTAGCCCCTTCCCCGCCCCGCACGCCGAAGCCCCGGCCCTGCTTGATCAGGGCCGGGGCTTCCGTCGTTTCATCGAGGAGATTCCTCAGTCGCCGCCAACACGATCCTTCCAGCGGCGCGAGATCGCTGTTCAGGTACCGCACTCCCGGCGTTCGGCGCAGGCGGCGAGCAGAACGTCGGGAACGAGCGGGCGGATCAGCCGGGGTCATGGGTGGCCTGCTGGATGGGAGCAGATGTGCCGGGGACGAGAAACGCGCGGCGGCGTCGCCTCCCGACACCGCCGCGCGCTGCGTTCGCCCGCCGAGAGCGGCTACAGCGGCGGATGCCCGATCACGCGCGCCATCGTGGCGATCGCCGCTTCCGTATCCGTTACCACCAGCGTGTTGGTGGCCTCGCTGACGGCGATCTTGCCGCGCTCGGAAACCACGCCCTGCAGCGCCTTTGCCACGTCCGCCGCGGGAACGTAGTTGATGCGGAACACGCGCGTAACCAGCGGCGCCTGCACGGCGTCGCGGGCCAGCCGTTCGGCGGGATCCACGCGCAGCATCCCCGGCGCGATCTGCCGGGCGGCGTAGCCGTGCGCCTCCAGGATGGCGCGGAAGGCCACGTCCCACGGCTGGTTGCGCAACTCGGCCGTCACCTTGCCCGCCACCTCGGGCGCCAGCACCACCGAATGGCCCGAGAACTCGGCGAACACCGCCGCTACCTCGCGCATCTCGGTTTCGTGGAACGAGACGGTGATGCAGCGCGCCCCGCCGGCCACACACGCGGACGCGGCCGTCTGCGCGTTCGCCGGCCCGGCCAGCAGCGCCAGCACGATGGGCGTGAGGGTGAGGATGCGGATCATCGGCATACCCTTGAGCGAGGTGGAACGGGTACGGAGCGCCGTTCGAGCGGAATCGAACCGGCTAGACTTCATGTGAGACGATTGCGTGCATCTGAAGATAACACATCGCGTTGGGTTTGGGAGGGCGACGCGCCAGCGGAATATTGCTGGGCCGGCAACGCGCTACGCCGCAGCCCACCGGGCGTGTTTTCCGGCGCCTCCTGCCATTACATTGTCCGCTCCCTGTCAGCCACTCCTCACGATCACCGACCGTCTCCACCCACCGAATGCCGGCCCAACCTCGCGTGCGCCGCCCGGCGCCTCACCAACTTCCGAGCCTCCCAGCGGACGGCGGAGATCCGGAGCCTTACGTCCGGTACTTTCGCGCCGTGCTGGCGTTCTCATTCCTGGCGTCGCTCGCGCTGTCCATGCCGCTCTGGCTGACGCGGCGCGACTACCCGCACGTTCCGGTGATCGAAGGGTTGCCGCAGCCGCCGGCGCCGCTGGATGCCATCCTGCTCGCCGCCATCGCGGTGGCAGTGGTGGGCGTGGCGGTCCTGCCCCGTCCCAGGCATTTTCTCCAGGCGGTCCTCGTGATCGGCGCGGTGTGGGCGCTCCTGGACCAGAACCGTTGGCAGCCGTACTTCGCCTGGTATCTCGTGGGGATGCTGTGCCTGCTGCTGGGGGAGCGATCCGCCGGCACCACGGAGAAGACGGCCCCCGCATGGCACATGGCGCCGCTGCAGCTGATGACCTGCTGCATGTACACCTGGTCCGGCGTCCATAAGTTCAACCACCGGTACCTCTCTACCGACTTCATCCTCACCGCGAAACCACTGCTGGGGTGGCTGGGCACCTCGGCCGCGTCGTTGCCGCCGCGGGGCATCGCGGCGCTGGCCGTGGCGTCGGCGCTCCTGGAACTCGGGTTCGGCGTGCTGCTGGCCTTTCCGCGGTTCCGCCGGGTGGGCGTGGTGGGGCTCACGCTGATGCACCTGTTCATCCTGCTGATGATCGGGCCCCTGGGCACGGGGTGGAACCGCGTGGTGTGGCCGTGGAACGTGGCCGCCATCGCCGCGCTGTGGCTGCTGTTCTGGCCCCGTGCAACCGGCCCGCGGCTGGCGGCGTTTCTCGCCGGATTGCGGACGCCACGCGGCGCGCGGGTGCGGCGGGGCGCGGCGAAGCCGGCGCCGCGGGGCATCGTGTACGCGTCCCTTGCGGTCGCCCTCGTATTCGGAATCCTTCCCGCATTGAGCTTTGCCGAACGGTGGTATGCGTCTCTTTCGTTCCAGCTGTACGCGGGAAAGGAGCGCATCGCGCTGCTGTACTACGATTCGGGCCGGCCCGGCGCGGTGCCGGCGGCGGCGGCGCGCGCGGCGCGCACGCCAGGGCAGGTGAACCTCGCCGCGTGGTCCATTGACGAGTTGAACGCCGCACCCGTGCTGGAGGAAAGGGTGCTACTCAGTCTGGCACGTGCGCTCGCCCGGCGTGCACCGGACGCGGACGTCCGGCTGCTGATCGCCAGCCCGCCCTCGCTGGTCACCGGCGAGCGGAAAACCAGGTTCTTTGCGTTTCCGGCGCCGGCGCTCAACCCCGTGGACGTGAGTTCGCAGTACAAGGTCGACCTTGACGAAGGCACCGGAGCCGAACTCCCACCGTGAGCGGAGGGCACCGCAACGGCGTACGTCCGCAGGAAAGCGGCGGGGCAGGCCTCCGACTCGCCGCACGCGACTCGGGCGGCCATGGGCGCCCACGACCCGCATCACCCGCCGGGCGCGAGGACGGGCTCTATCTCGTTTCCGGAACGTGCCTTGCACCCCACCTCCCTCCACGATTCCGGAGACGAAACGAGATGGAGGAGGTGGCGGGATGGCGCTGACAGGAGGGGGCGGGCAGTTCGGCGGACCGCGCTACACGTGGGGCGGCCAGCGGAACGTGGACGGCGCGGGCGGCGGCGGATCGCGGAGGAACGCCAACTCGGGGCTGAACAGCGGCCGCTACACCGCCGGCCCCGAGGCGGGGATGCGGCGCGGCGCGTGGCAGTGGCAGGGGCACGGCCCGTCCGCCCAGCGTGACTACGGCTGGGACTACCAGGGCGGCGTGGGGCGTGACGAGATCACGCAGCGCACCGGCGCCCGGACCGGCGGATCGTACCTCTCCCACATGGCGCAGGACCGCAGCGGCGGCCTTCCGCGCTACAGCCAGGACTACGACATCGGCGAGCGCGTGCCCCGCGGCGAGCGCGGCGGCCGGGGCTACGCGCGGGACTTTGATCGGGGGGGCCGCAGTGGCAGCGGGGGCTACAGCGGCGGCGGGATGGGCGGATACGGCGGCGGCGGTGAGTACGACCGGGGCGATCGCGCCTCCGGCGGGACGCTCGGCGGCAGCGGCAACCGGCACGGCGGCGGGGACACCGGGTTCCGCGGCGGCCTGGCGCCCGCGTTCGGCGGGGAGTACGGCGTGGGCAACCACTTCGCGGATCGCTACGACCGGGAGCTCCGGGCGCGGGACGGCCACGCCTTCGGCGGCGGCGACCGGTACGCCGCGGACTACGGCCGCGGAAATCGCGGGCAGATCGACCGCGGTGCCGATCAGGAGGTTACCTACGGCTCCGGCTCACGGCAGGGCGGCGGCGGATACCCGCGCGACTTCGGCCCAGGCCGCGGCTACGGACGGGAGTTCCGGCAGGGCGGAGACTACGGGCGGGACTTTGGCGAGGGCCGCGGCCACGGCGCCCGGCCGCTCACGGACAACGAGTTCTATTCCCGCGTGAACCGCTGGTGAGCGGGCGCGGCACACTTTCAACGGAGGATGCACGGATGGACCGCGACCAGAACGACCGCATCGACGTGGACGGGAAGCCCCAGAACACCGGCCGGGAGCTGAACATGCAGCCCGGCCGCCTGGACGAGATCGAGCGCGCCGAGGCCTACGCCACCCGCACCGGCCAGCACGACGTGACGGGCGAGCTTCCCGAGGGCGCGGGCGAGGGCGCGCGCACCCTGGAAGGCGAGCGCCTGCACGACCGCGACGACATGTCCGCGCGCGAGGGGATGGCCGACACCAGCGACGGCGCGTCGGAGCGCGGCGAGCGCCAGGCGGGCACCGGCGGCGGCGCGGACCGCGTGTAGCCGGACCCGCACGGGTGAATCGCGGCCCGCCTGTTGCCGGGTCGGAAAGGCCGGAGCCCCGCGCTGGCGATGCCGGCGCGGGGCTCCGTCTCAGAGTCAAAAGGGGGCGACGCTGCTGATGATGCGTGAGTGCTGATTCCGCAACCCGGTGTCGGGGGAGTGGTTGCTTGTGCCGCTTCAATCCGGCACACTTCTACGCCCGAAGCCAGATCTTTGAAGATCACGCAGGTACCGCTGCAGGTCAGATGCGAGATGTTGCGCAGATCGCTTGGCCTCACTCCAGGTCACTCGCTCGAGCAGGACTGGATCGGGATCGAGCTCGGCATCACTGAAGTCGGTTAGCGCGCGGGCAACGTGCAGACCGACATCGACGTCGATCTCATTCGGGTACATGCTCCGCAGCGACGAGAACATCGCTTCGGCAGAATGCCCCCGACTCGCCAGCGCGTGCAGATCGAAAAAATCCTTCCGGGCGGACCGGGTGGAGACCGCGATGAGCTTCATGGCAGCGATTTCCTCGGTCGTTGCCAGGCCGAACCCCTCCGTCAGCTGTACAGCGTCCGAGAGCCAGCGGCCGCCGAGGCCAAAGAACGAAACCTTGCAGTCGCGCACGACCGCGTGGATCGTCTGGGGCTGCGAAACGTCAATACGCGCCGTGGTGTCGAGCTGCCGCAGGACACTCGCGATTCGGTCCTGCTCGATGGGATGCAGGAACCCCGGAACGCGCGTGAAGAAGTCGAGATCATCTGACCGGCGGTGGCCGAGGGCCCACGCGAGCGCGGTTCCGCCGGCGAGGCGGTAGCCGGAGAGGTCGCAGCTCGCGCCCAGCGGCCCCGCCAGCGCTGCGGCGTGCCGGCTGACTGCCGGCCGATCCAGGGAGGGACGGCGATCTTCTACTGGCGCCACAGACGATGGATGCGCTCGAGGCCGGGCGACCGGTCAGGCAGCTGAAGGCGGAGCTTCCACTGCCGGTAGACAGGGGCGTCCAGCCGGTTTACCCGCGCCTGGGCAACCGACCGCACTCTTTCCGCTCCATAGTACTCGAGCATCTGCTCGCGCAACGAGTCGGGGCCTGTGTTCAGCACCCGTACGATGACCGACTCGGCGTAGACATCCGGATCGGGACGGTTCGCCCCGAGCTCTGGATACAGCGGCCCGAGTGCTTCCTGAAACGCGTTCATCGAGTCCCCCCTGTCTGTCAGCCACCCGAGCAGCCTGCAAGACCCGTTCGTGCTGCCGGGTGGGCGCCTCACCTACGGAGCCAGGTAATCTCCAGAACTCTTTTGAAGTCTGCCGGTAGCTGCATCCCCATAGTTGATCCGGCGCAGGAGTTCCAGATGAGCCATGTGTTCGGCGGGAGTGCGCGAACGCCAGTACGCATCGTCCTCCGCATCGGCCTCCTCGAACGACGAGACGATAGAGAACGCGGTACGGTCCACGCGCGGTTCCGGGTCTGCCGGCTCTTTCATCCGGAGATCATCATCGCTCATGGAACTCGCCTGTTGGTCGCGCCTGCATTCCCCTACCGCCGCCGCCGCAGGTCTTCCACCTCGGCGCGGAGGGTGGCGATGAGCTCGGCCATGAAGCCGAACCCGAACAGCACCACGCCCATGGTCTCCAGCAGCACCACCAGGGTGAGCAGCGGCCGGTACCCAAAGGGTGGCATCCACCCTCCCACGCGCAGCACGATCGCCAGCACCCCCACGAGCACGCCGGCCAGCATCAGCAGCAGGCCGCCGCCGCCGAAGAACTGCATGGGCTTCTCGCTAAACTTCAGGTAGAACCAGACGACCACCAGGTCGCCCACGCCCACCAGCACGCGGCGGCGGCCGGAGAACTTGGCCACCCCCGCGCGCCGCGGAAACAGCTCGATGTCGATCTCCGAGACGCGGTAGCCGCGCGCGTGCGCCAGCACCACGAAGAAGCGGTGCCAGTCGTGGCGCAGGGGGATCTCGCGCAGGATTTCGGTGCGGAACGCCTTCATGCTGTTCAGGTCGCGCACCGGCACGTCGAACAGCGTCTGCGACAGGCGGTTGTAGATGGACGAGACGCCGCGCTTTTCGTACGCGCCCACCTTGCGCCCGGTCACGATGTCGCCGCCCTGCCCCAGCGCCTCCAGAAAGCGCGGGATCTCTTCTGTCGAATGCTGCAGGTCGGCGTCGAACAGGACCAGGAACTCCGTCTCCGCCGCGAAGGCGCCTGTCACCATCGCCTCCGTCTTGCCCAGATTGCGCCGGTGGCGAAGGACCTTCGTGCGGGGCGTGCTGACCGCCTCGTGCTGCGCCGCCTCGTACGTGCCGTCGCGCGACCCGTCGTCCACCAGGATGATCTCGCCCGCCAGCCCGTGCTTCTCAAAGGTGCGCCGCAGCTCGGCGAAGAGCGCGGGGACGTTCTCCACCTCGTCGAAGGCGGGGATCAGGACGGTGAAGTTGGCGCGCAGGTGGGCGGGCACCACGGGAAGCGAACCAGCCCCGCCGTCGCCGGCGGGGCCAGGGGTGGAAGGCCGGTGCAGCACGGTCGCGTCCGTCACACGCGCTTGCGCATGCGGGCGCTCAGCACGCCCAGCTGGTCGCGGTACTTGGCCACGGTGCGCCGCGCGATCTGGATCCCCTCTTCCTTGAGGATGTTCACGATCGCCTGGTCGGTGAGCGGGTGCGCGGGGTCCTCGTCGCTCACCAGCTTTTCGATCTGCGCCTTGATGCCGCGCGCCGAAACGTCCTCGCCGCTGGTGGTGGACAGGCCGGACGAGAAAAAGAACTTGAGCGGAAACACGCCGCGCGGCGTCTGCACGAACTTCTCGTTGGTCACGCGAGAGACGGTGGATTCGTGCATGTCGATGACCTCGGCCACCTCGCGCAGGGTGAGCGGCTTGAGGTACTGCACGCCCTTGTCGAAAAAGTCGCGCTGCCGGTCGACGATGAAGTTCATCACCTTCAGCATGGTCTGGCGCCGCTGCTCGATGGCCTGGATCATCCAGTTGGCGCTGTTCAGCTTGTTGCTGATGAACTCCTTGTTTTCGCCCACGAACTTCTTCTTGTCCTTGGCGATGTCGCGGTAGGCGCGCGACAGCTTGAGGCGCGGCAGGCTGGTGTCGTTCAGGAACACCAGGTACTCGCCCTCGATCTTTTCCACGATCAGGTCGGGGATGATGTAGTTGTCGCCCCCGCTGCCGTACTTGAGCCCCGGCTTGGGGTCCAGCTTGGCCACCTCGTCCGCCGCGTCCTGCACGTCGCGCGGGGTGATGCTGAGCTCCTTGCTGATCTCGCTCCAGCGGTGGTTGATCAGCTGCTCGAAGTAGTCGCGGACGATGCGGAACGCCAGGCTGGTCTGCAGCCGCCGCTCGATCTCGGCGATGTCGGGGTCGCTGTCTCCCGTTTCCTGGATGACCTCGGCCACCACGTTGTCGCGAAGCTGCAGCAGGATGCATTCGCGCAGGTCGCGCGCGGCGATCCCCGGCGGGTCGAAGCCCTGGATGATGCGCAGCATGCGCTCGGCCTCCTCCAGCGAGTACGGGTCCAGCCCCTCGAACTCGCCCGCGTCGGCGATGAAGTTGTTCAGGTTCTGCACCGTCTCTTCCAGGTCGCAGACCAGGTACCCTTCGTCGCTGACGTTGCCGATGATCTCTTCGCCCAGCAGCAGCTCGCGCTCGCTCAGCCGCAGCAGGGTGAGCTGGTCGTGCAGGTGGTCGCCCAGGTCCTTGGTGTCGACGGAGACGGGCTCGTAGTACTCGCGCTCCTCGTACTCCTCGCGGCGGCCGCCGGTCTCGAAGCCGTTCAGGAGGATCTCCTCCCAGTCGATCTCGTCGTCCTCCTTTTCCTTGTCCTTTTCCTGCTCCTTGGCCTCGTCCTCGGCGTCGGGCTCCACCAGGTCCAGGAACGGGTTGTTGAGCAGCTCCTGCTTGAGGTGCTGCTGCAGGTCCAGCAGGGGCATGTAGAGCAGATCCATCGCCTGGTACAGGCGTGGATTGATCTTCATCTCCTGCTTCAGGGTGGTCCCCTGGTAAAGGCCTGTCCTCATGCCGCCTCGTCCTCTCGTGGATCCCGCGTATCGTAGTGCTGGGATGCATCGGGCTGCTTTCCCGCCGCGCCCCGCTCGCTGCCGCCGCCGTCCGCCGCCGCTCCGTCCCGCGCGCGCGCCGGGCCGTCCTCGGCAAAGTCGCCGAACTCCGCCGCGCCGCCCGCGTCTTCTTCCCCGTCCCGGAAGGCCGCCGCCGCGGCGCCAAGGGGGGCATCGTCACGAGGTGCATGGGCGGCGGCATGGGTGGCGCAGGCCTGGTCGAGATCTTGAGCTGAGCCGCGCGTCCGGCTCGTGACGGGATCGATCAGCAGCCTTGAGGCAGTG
>JAHWJJ010000075.1 GCA_019348475.1 Gemmatimonadota bacterium
GCAGAAGGTCCTTCATGGTGCTGACCTTCTTGTCGTGGATCAGGATCAGCGCGTCGTCCAGCACCGCCTCCATGCGGTCCGGATCGGTGACGAAGTAGGGCGAGCTGTAGCCGCGGTCGAACTGCATCCCCTCGACCGTCTCCAGCGTGGTCTCCAGCCCCTTGGCCTCCTCCACCGTGATCACGCCGTCCTTGCCCACCTTCTCCATGGCCTCGGCGATGAGGTTGCCGATCTCCTCGTCGCTGTTGGCGGAGATGGTGCCCACCTGGGCGATCTCCTTCTTGCCCGCGGTGGGGACGGAGAGGCCCTTGAGCTCCTCGATCACCCGGTCCACGGCCTTGTCGATGCCGCGCTTGAGCGCCATGGGGTTGGCGCCGGCGGTCACGTTCTTCAGGCCCTCGCGAAAGATGGCCTGCGCCAGCACGGTCGCGGTGGTGGTGCCGTCGCCGGCCAGGTCGCTGGTCTTGGTGGCGACCTCCTTCACCATCTGCGCGCCCATGTTCTCGATCGCGTCCTCCAGCTCCACTTCCTTGGCGACCGTCACGCCGTCCTTGGTGATGAGCGGCGAGCCGAACTTGCGGTCGATCACCACGTTGCGGCCCTTGGGGCCCAGCGTCACCTTCACGGCCTCGGCCAGCTTGTCGACGCCCTTCTTGAGCGAAGCGCGGGCGTCGGTGTTGAACGTCAGCTCCTTGGCAGCCATCGTTCGTTGCCTCCGTCTATGTCAGGGTTTCGTTGTCGGCACTCGGAATCGGACGGGAACGCGGCAGGCCTCAGCCCACCACGGCCAGCACGTCGGACTCGCGCAGGATCAGGTACTGCTCGTTGTCCACGGTGACTTCGGTGCCGCTGTACTTTCCGTACAGCACCTTGTCACCCACCTTCAGCTCCATGTCGACCCGCTTGCCGTCCTCGATGCGGCCCGGTCCCACGGCCATCACCTCGCCCTGCTGGGGCTTTTCCTTGGCGGTGTCGGGGATGTAAAGGCCGCCGCGCATCTGCTCGCTCTCTTCGAGCGCCTTGACGACGACGCGGTCCGCGAGCGGCTTGACCTTGATATCGGTCGCGGTGGGCATCTGGTGACCTCCCTGCGTAAATGGGTGTGATGGGGTCGAAAACGAAAGAACGTCAGCCGTCCCCCTGCCTGTTAGCACTCATGCCGAACGAGTGCTAACGCGTCGACAACATAACCGCCGGCGCTCCGCTGTCAAGCACCGGCACGGGCGGCTGTCCGGGGCGCGGCGGAGTGCAGGGGGCGTACCTGTCCGCGATTGCCAGAGTGGCCGATCCAGTGCCGGAACGGCGGAGTGGCCGGACGGATTTACAGGGGTGAATGGCGCCCGGGCAGGGTTCGCGACGGGCCCCGGCCACGCTCGCACCTTCCCCGAACCTCCCGGGGGAGGTTGGGAGCGGAGGGGGGCGGCGGGGTGCCCTCTCCGTGGCCGCTCACTCCGGCACTGGCGGCGCGGAACGACGAGGGTGACCGCCTCCCCAGCCCCCCAGGTCGGCATCCCGCAGGCGCCAGCCCTGTTGGATCCCGGTCAGCTCGAGCGAGCGAGTGGATGCCTCCTCGCGCGTCGTCCGTATACCGCTGTGTCGGCGACAGGCGGGGAGGAGCCGCTGCTCCGCTCCTTTCATGACCTGGCAGGATTGCGCGCGCACGGAAGCGGCGCTACGTTATAGTACGGGTTTCGTCGGGAAATGCACTTCTGCGTCCCGCACGGCCCCGCGCCCGTCCGGACCCATTCATCCCCAGGAGGCCACGATGAAGCCGACTCGACAGAAGCTGTACCTCCGCCCCGACGAGCTGCGGGTGGAGTCGTTCCGCACCGACGACGCGCCGTCGTTCGTCCGCGGGACCGTCCAGGGCCACCACCACACCGACGAGGCGAGCTGCGAGCCCGGGTGCCCTCCCCCCACCGAGGATCCGAACCACTGCGCCTGGGCCACGACGGACCTCCCGACGGCGCGGGTCGATTTCGAGACGAACTGCATCTGACCCGCGCCCGGGGGGGGCGGCACGGCGCCGCCCCGCCCGCGTGCGGCTATCCCTCCGAGCGGTACGGCACCTCCAGCACCAGCCCGTCGTGCGCGGCCACCGTCTCCGGGAAGACGCCGCGCGCCTCCCGCTCCAGGGCGCGCGGGTCGTCCGCGTAGCGGGGGGAGAAGTGCGTCAGCGCCAGGCGCAGCACCCCGGCTTCCGCCGCCACCTCGGCGGCTTCGCGGGCGGTGGAGTGCCCGGTGTGCTGGGCGCGCTCCGCCTCGTCCTGCGCAAAGGTCGCCTCGTGGATCAGCAGGTCGGCGGCGCGGGCGTGCTCGACGACCGTCTTGCAGGGGCGGGTGTCGCCCGTGTAGACCACCCGCCGCCCCGGCCGCGCCGGCCCCACCACCTCTTCCGCACGAAAGGTGCGGCCGTCCACCTCCACGGCCTCGCCGTGGTGCAGCCTCCCCCACAGCGGACCTTCGGGAATCCCCAGCTCCCGCGCCCTCTGCGCGTCGAACCGCCCCAGCCGCGCGTGCTCCACCACCGCGTACCCCAGCGAGGCGCCGCCGCGGTGCTGGGTGCGGAACGGCACCACGTCGTACGCCCCGCGCGAGACCGCCTCCCCCGGCGCCAGCTCACGGATGCGCACCTCGAAGGGGACGCGCTCCACCCCCAGCTCCACCGCCTGCCGCAGCAGCTCCGTGGTGCCGCGCGGCGTCCACAGGTCCATCGGCTCCTCGCGCGCCTGCAGCCCCAGCGTGCGCAGCAGCCCGATCACGCCCAGAAAGTGGTCCGCGTGCAGGTGCGTAAAGAAGATGTCGCTGAACGAGAAGCCGGTCCCGTAGCGCATCATCTGCCGCTGGGTCCCCTCGCCGCAGTCGAACATCATGACGTCGCCCTCGCGCTGGATCATCAGTGAGGACACGTTGCGGCCCACCGTGGGGCGCGCGGCGGCGGTGCCCAGGAAGGTTATGCGCACGGGCTGGCTCCGGAGCCGGAGTGCCTAGTGCCGAGTACCAAGTGCCAGGTTGCTCCTTGGGACTGGGCACTAGGCACTTGGTACTTCAGGAAGGTTATGCGCACGGGCTGGCTCCGGAGCCGGAGTGCCTGGTGCCCAGTACCAGGTGCCAGGTTGCTCCTTGGCACTGGGCACCAGGCACTTGGTACTTCAGTTCCCTCATGCCGTCACCACCTCCACCTTCAGCCCCGGCTCGATCTCGCGCCTGGGAATCAGCGCCGGCCAGTACGCCATGATCTCCTGCACCGCCGGCCGCCCACCCGCAAAGCCGGTGACGGACGGCGGCCCGGCGAGAACCAGGGGGGCGATCTCCTTGGTGAAGCGCTCCACGGCCGCGCGGTCCTGCCCGCGCACGCCCCAGCGCACCGTCACCTCCGGCAGGTCGGCCGGCGCGGGGCCGGCCAGCGGGCCGTGCGTGGCGTTCCATCCCACGTACTCGGTAAGCACCTCGTCGAACTTCAGCCCCAGCCGGTCCATCCGCTCCCGCAGCACGCGATCGGCCATCTGCGCCTTTTCCACCGCGTCGGGCCAGGAGTAGACCAGCGTGCCCGTGGCCTTGTAGCCGTCGGAATACGCGATGCTCACCTTCAGCAGCTCGGTGGCGGGGCCGCCGCGCACCCCGTGCACGCGCACGCGGTCCGCGCCCGCGTCCTCCAGCCGGATGCTGGTGAAGTCGGCCACCACGTCCGGGGTGATGTAGCTGCGTGGATCGCCCATCTCGTACACCAGCTGCTCCTTGACCGTCGCCAGGGAGACGCGTCCGCCCGTGCCGTCGTGCTTGGTGACGACGAAGGAGCCGTCGGGCGAGGCTTCGATGATGGGGTACCCCACGTCCGCCAGCCCGGAGAGGCTGCGCCAGTCCACCAGGTGGTTGCCGCCGCTGGCCTGGGCGCCGCACTCGTTGATGTGCCCCGCCACCACCCCCGCGGCAATGCGGTCGTGGTCGTCCACGCTCCACCCGAACTCGTGGATCATGGGCGCGTAGGTCAGCGCGGTGTCGGTGGAGCGGCCGGTGATGACCACGTGCGCATCCTGCCGCAGCGCTTCGACGATCGGACGCGCGCCGATGTACGCGTTGGCGCTCTGCACGCGGTCCAGCACCGTGGAGAGCGGCTCGCCGGTCTCCATGTTCTTCAGCTCCACGCCGCGCGCCAGCAGGTCCGGCAGCCGATCGAGGATGTCGTCGCCGCTGATCATCGCCACCCGCGCGCGGCCGCCCACGCCCACCCGCCGGGCCTCTTCCAGCACCGCGTCGCGGCAGCCGGCGGGGTTCACGCCGCCCGCGTTGGCCACCACGCGAATGCCGCGCTCCACCACGGCGGGAAGGATGTCGCCCATCAGCGGCACGAAGTCGCGCGCGTACCCCGCTTGCGGGTTGCGGCTGCGCTGCTTCTGCATGATCGACATGGTGACCTCGGCCAGGTAGTCGAGCATCAGGTAGTCGATGGGCCCGCCCTCCACCTGCTGTTTGGGCGCGTCCAGCTGGTCGCCCCAGAAGCCCTGGCCACTGGCGATGCGGATGGTGTGTTTCATCAGCAGGTCGAAAGATCTTATCGGTCGGTGCACCCCGCGGAGCGTCCACCGCGCGCCCAGGCTGGGTCCAAAAACAGTCCGGAGGCCGCGCGTGCAGCCTCCGGACTGTCATATATCACCCGCCCCGCGGCGGCGGCAACCCGGGCGGGCCACCATCAAGCGGGCAAAAGCACATCGTCCACGCGCACCTCGCGCCCACCTAGTGCGGGAGAATGGAAAGACGTGCGGCGCCGATACTCGTTTACCTGTCGATAGTCGCCCGATTCCGGCTCCAGATGTACGACGATCATCTGCCCCGGCAGGTCGATTACCCAATATTCGGTCCCAGACTGCGCGTAGTCCAGGCGCTTTCTGTTGCGGTCGAAATCGACTGTCGAGTCGCCCACTTCCACGACCAGCAGACACGCAGATGGTGATGGAAGCTCACCACTCCGCCGGTCGCTCTGGCGAAAGAGCGTCAGATCAGGCTGGGGTTGAGATTCGGGGAGTTGAACAGGCATCTGAATGGAAACCCGCACCTCGGGCCCCAGGATCGGCCGCAGATAGTCCTCAAGCGCGAAAACGGATTCCATGTGCCGAGGGCCGATTGGAGTCATCTGGATGATCTCTCCGCCGATCAGCTCCACCCGTTCGTCGGGTGCAAAGATGCCGGCCTCGCCCATCCGTTGGAACTCCTCGACGGTGAACCGCCTGCGCATCGGCTCAGCGTCGATTCCGTCCTCCACGTCGTTCTCGATCTCGATCGCGGTGCTCATGTGCTGCTCCTGGGTACCTCGCGACTACACGATCGACATGCAACGAAAGGGCCCGGCAAGCGAACGGAGTAAACTGTACCGCCATCGCCCGTGCCCGTCAACACTGTATCCTTTCACGTCATGGCCGCGCACCTGCACGTTCGGCGGCACGTTCCATATGGGAGCCCCCGCCGCGGCGGCAACCCGGCCGTCGCGCTATCCCTCGCGTCGCGGCTTCAGCACCTCGTCAACGGCAATCTCCAGCCCGCCCAGTCCAGGAGAGGCCCACCGCGCTCCAGAGCCGTAGACCCGCACCTCCGCATAGTGGCCCGCGACCGGGCTCAGATGCACGGAGACCCTGTCACGCGTCAGGTCGACCAGCCAGTACTCCGGGATGCCCGCCAGCGCATACCGGCCGGCTTTCACATGGCGGTCACCCCGGAGCGACGTATCTGATACTTCGATCACTACGAGGGCATCCTGATGCGTCGGATGCGCGTGCTCGTACTCGTCCTCGCTCGGACGGAGAACCACCACGTCCGGACGCGGCCAGTAGCCGTCCGGCAATGACAGCGAGTGCTGGGCGCCGACGAACGCCGTTCCCACCCGCGGCGCGAGGTACCGGATCAGGCGGCGTATACACGCCGAATGGCGGCTTCCCTCGGGGCTCATTTCAATGATCTCGCCATCGATCAGCTCGACCCGGTCACCCTCGTGGAAGACGCCGGATTCGCCGAGTCGGAAGTAGTCGTCAGTGGAAAAACGGATGGGGGCCCCCGCCCGGTACGGTACGCCGTCGACCAGGTGCGTGCCCGCCCGCGGCAGAATCCCCGCTTCGGCCATGCGAGCAAGCTGCTGCTCGCTGAACCGGTACGGCTGCGCGAATTGAACGGCCATGCGTCCCTTCCTTTCCGTCGCGACTGCGGCGTTTTCGACAGCGAAGATCATCCTGGACGAGAAAGCGGACGGCATCAACTCTAATGCCGTCCGCCTTTCGCCGTCAACAGTGTGTCTTTTTGCGCCAACGGCGCGCACCTACACGTTCGGGGGCAGGACGAAGGCACCCAGGTGCGGGCCGGGGTTGTTGAGCGAGGTGCGCAGCGCCAGCGCCAGCGCGGCGCGCGTCTCGTCCGGCAGGATGACGGCGTCCACGAAGCCGCGGGCGGCGGCGTAGCGGGCGTCCAGCTGCTGCTCGTAGTCGGCGCGGACGGCGGCCATCTTCGCCTGCAGCGCCTCGTCCGGCTGCTTGCCCTCCTTCTTGAGCGCCTCCAGCTGCGCGCTGAACAGGGCCATTACGGCGCTGTCGCCCTCCATCACCCCCATGCGCCCGGTGGGCCAGGTGAAGATGAAGTCGGGGTCGAAGCCCTGCCCCGCCATGGCGTAGTATCCCGCCCCCGAGGCGTGGTTGATGGTCAGGACGATCTTGGGCACCCCCGCCGTCGCCATGGCCTCCACGAAGCGGGCGCCGGCGCGAATGATCCCCGAGTGCTCCGCCTGCGAACCCACCATGAAGCCGCTCACGTCCTGCACGAACAGAATCGGAGTGCCGTGCCGCGCCAGCGTTTCGATGAAGAACGCCACCTTGTCCGCGGAATCGGCGTAGATGATGCCGCCGAACTTGGGCGCGCCGCCGTGCGGGTCCTTGAGCATTCCCCGCGCGTTGGCGATCACGCCCACGGGAATGCCCTGGATGCGCGCGTGGCCGCAGATCATCTCCGGCGCATAGTCGGCCTGGAACTCGTCCAGCGCGCCGCCGTCCAGGATGCACGCCAGCACCTGGCGCACGTCGTACGGCTGCTTGTGGTCCTCCGGCAGCAGGTCGTACAGCTCCGCCTCCGCGCGGGCGGGGGGCTTCGCCTCCGTCACCGGCAGCGACGTCTCCTCGCGCGGAAGCTGCTTCACCAGTTCGCGGATCTTCGCCACGCAGGTGCGGTCGTCGGGCGTGCGGTAGTGCGCCACGCCGCTGATGGCGTTGTGGGTGAGCGCGCCGCCCAGCGTCTCGGAATCAACCGTCTGGCCCGTGGCGCCCTTCACCAGGTTGGGCCCGCCCAGTCCCATGAACGACGTCCCCTCCACCATCAGGATCACGTCGCTCAGCGCCGGCAGGTACGCCCCGCCGGCGATGCACGGGCCCATCACCGCGGCGATCTGCGGCACCTTGAGGTAGCGCCGCATGATGCTGTTGTAGTAGAAGATGCGCGACGCGCCGTACTGCCCGGGGAACACGCCCCCCTGGTACGGCAGGTTCACCCCGGCGCTGTCCACCAGGTAGATGATGGGGACGCGGCAGCGCATGGCGATCTCCTGCGCGCGCAGCATCTTGGTGATGGTCTCGGGCCACCACGACCCCGCCTTCACCGTGGCGTCGTTGGCGACGACCACCACCTCGCGCCCGCAGACGGTGCCGAAGCCCGTGACGACGCCCGCCGCGGGCGCCTGCCCGTCGTACTGGTCGTGCGCGACCAGCAGCCCCACCTCCTGAAAGCGCGACCGCGGGTCCAGCAGCAGGGCGATCCGCTCCCGGGCGGTGAGCTTGCCGTCGTCGTGCTGCTTCTGGATGCGCCTGGGCCCGCCGCCCTGGCGCAGCCGCGCCTCCAGCTGGCGAAGCTCCTGGGCGAGCGCGCGGGCGCGGCCCTGGGCGGGCGGCGCGTCGGCCTCCGGCGTAGCGACGGTCACTGGGCCACGGCCTCGCGGTCGCGCCCGTGCTCGGCGAACCAGCCGCTGATGTATTCCACCGCCTGTGACGTCGTGGTCCCCGGGCCAAAGAGCTTGCCGATGCCGCGGCTTTCCAGCGCGCGCATGTCTTCTTCGGGGATGATGCCGCCGCCGGTGACCAGGATGTGGTCGGCGCCCTCGGCCAGCAGCGCCTCGTGCACCGCGGGGAACAGGGTCATGTGCGCGCCGGAAAGGATGGAGAGCGCCACCACGTCCACGTCTTCCTGGATGGCGGCGTTGACGATCATCTCGGGCGTCTGGTGCAGCCCGGTGTAGATGACCTCCATGCCGGCGTCGCGCAGCGCGGCGGCGACCACCTTTGCGCCGCGGTCGTGGCCGTCCAGGCCGGGCTTGGCCACCAGCACCCGGATCTTCCGTTCAGGCATAGATTGGATCTGACGTGCGTCGTTTCGGGGTTGCCGCGACGGACCCGGATGCGGCACAGACGGCGTAACATAAGGCGGATTGCGAGCCTGCGGCAAGCGACGGTGGTCGTCGCGTCCCGCTCGCCCGTGCCCCTCCCCAGCCCCACGGGAGCGAGTGAACTCGCCGCAACAACTGCGGAAAGCCCCGCAAACTGCGCGGGGCTTCAATTGCCGGAACGCCCGTGGATCCGCGCATGGCCGCCACCACCTCACCCGCAGCCCGTGCTCGGACCGCGGCGCGTCCGCACTCACGCACTCACGCACTCACGCACTCGCCCTCACCGCGGATGACGCGCGGCGATCGCCTCCAGCCGCGTCCGGATCTCGTCCGCGGGGAGCCAGCGGCCGCGCGCCATCACCCCGGCAATGCGCTGCAGGTTGGCGACGTCGGCCAGGGGGTCGGCGTCCAGCAGCAGCAGGTCGGCGCGGCGGCCCACGGCGATGGTGCCAAAGGTGTCGTTGCGGCGAAAGTATTCGCCCACGTTGCGCGTGCCGGTGGCGATGATGTCGTACGGCGACATCCCCGCGGCGCGCATGCGCGGAAACTCGCGGTGCAGCGAAAAGCCGGGGACGCTGAACTGCTGCGGCGCATCCGTCCCCATCAAGATCCCCGCGCCGCCGCGGTGCAGCGCGGCCAGCACCTGCTGCCTCGCCTCGATGGTGCGCCGCGCCACCTCCGCGTTGTACTGCGGTGCCCCGCGGCGCTGGTTGTACGCGTTCACCCACTGCTGCACCGACTGCGGCGACACGTAGCGCAGCTCCGGATACGCCATCAGCGAATCCAGCGGCAGCGTCACGTGCAGCACCTCCCACAGCGCCATGGTGGGGACCACCCAGGCGCCCGCCTCGCGCGTGGCCCGCACGGCGGAATCGAGCTTCGCCGGATCCATGGGCTCCGTGGCGCCCCCCACGTACTCCACGTATCCATCCACGTGGTCGAAGGTCTCCTGCCCCATCCGCAGCGCGTGCATCAACCCCACGTCGGCGGGCACGTGGCCGCCGAAGCGCAGCCCCTCCTGCGCCGCCGTCCGCGCCATGGCGTCGTACTCGGCGCGGGTCAGGCCGGGGTGAATCTTGAGCAGGTCCCACCCCGCCGCGCGCTGCTCCCGCACCATCCGCACGGCATCGTCCACGCCGTTGACCGAGTTGCCGTTGAAGCTGGGGCCGGCCAGGTACAGGGTGGGCCCCAGCAGCTCGCCCCGCGCGGTGCGGCGGCGCAGGTCCAGCTGCCCCTCGGCCCCCAGCATTCCGCGCACGGTGGTGATGCCGCCGGCCAGGTACAGAAAGAGCACGTCTTCGGTGAGCTGGGCCGGCGCGCTGGGCGGGGGCACGTGCCCGTGCATCTCCGCCAGTCCCGGGACCAGGTACTTGCCGCGCCCGTCCACCCGCCGCGCGCCCCCGGGCACCGCAACGGACGCGCTGGGGCCCACGGCGACGATGCGGTCGCCCTGCACCAGCACGGTGTGGCCCGGGAGCGAGCGTTCGGAATCCATGGGGATGACGGTGACGTTCTCGAACGCCGTCACCTCGCCGGCGGACTGGGCGCACGCGGCGGGTGGAACGATCGCCCCCAGCAGGAGCGCGGTGGCGGGGATGGCGCGGCGGAGGGCTGCGACTTTCATGGACGTGGGCTCTGGCGGTGAGTGCGGACGATCCGGTGCGGCGAAAAGTTTCGCATTCCATACTGCATCCGGCCGGCTCGATCCGCCAGAGAGGTGGGACGAAGGGGACGGGCGCTTGGCGAACTCAGCGGCCCACCCGGACTCGTAAACGCTCGCCCACCCTCCGAAACTGCCGGGGGAGGGTTGCCTGGGCGGATTCCGCCGTTCCGGCGAGCGGAAGGGGCGGCTGCGAACGCCCACGTCAGCGTGAGCGGTCACCCCGGTCCGGCGCCATGATCCGGACCGTGCCCCACGGCTCCACGTCCAGTGGCGTGGATTCCACCACGTCGCCGTTGACGTGCGCGGGCTCGGCGCGGCCGTCCGCGGCGACGACGGAGAAGCGGCGCGCGCGGACCACCTGCACGCCGGGGACGCGCAGCTGAGCGGTGCCGGGCAGCTCCACCCCCAGCCAGAACGCCGCGAGCCGCGCGTGCGACGCGCCGTGGAAGAGCACCAGGTCGATGCAGGCGTCCGCGGGATCGGCGTCGCTCACCAGCACGTGATGCCCGGCAAAGCGCCTGGGCACCGTCGCCAGCACCTGCGTCGCTTTGCATTGGATGTCGCGGCCGTGCTCGTCTGCGCCGGACACGCGCAGCGGGGGAAAGTCGTAGCGCGCCCACTCGCGCACGCCGCGGGCGCCGATGGCCAGCATGCCCAGCGCGTCCTTCGCCGGCAGGCTCACCCGCCCCATCGCCCGCGCGTCGAACCCGACCCCCACGCCCAGCAGCACGGCGCGCTGGCCCACGCGCCAGGTGCGGAACGTCCGCCGGTGCGGCGTATGCGCCAGTAGCTGGATCGCGCGTCCGGGGCTGGACGGGATGCCGCACTCGCGCGCGATGACGTTCACCGTGCCCGTGGGAACGATGCCCAGCGGCACGCGCGCATCGACGAGCGCGGTTGCGCACTGCGCCAGCGTGCCGTCGCCGCCGCACGACCACACGGCCTGGTGGTGCGGCGCCAGGTTCGCGCGCACCAGCTCCGTCGCGTGGTCCTGCCCACGCGTGACGTGCAGGTCCGCACTCCAGCCGTGGCGGGCGAGTTCGCGAACGACGTGCTCCGGCGCGGGACGGCGCCAGCGCTGGCCGGCGGCGGGGTTGTAGATGAGAAGCGATGGACGCATGGACACCGCCCTTCGCAAACGGCTGGCCCGCGGGAGAGGCGGCCCGGGGCGAATGATGTGAGATGAGCGGGTAAACCCGCTGCTGGGAAAGCGACAAGCCCCGTCTCGGCTCGCTGCGCTCGCCGAACGGGGCTTCACCTGCTCGCGCGGCCCAGGGCCGCGCTCCATCGCGGGTTCGTGGTGATGCGCCACACCTTCTCATCGCGCTATAGCGCTCCGTCACGCAGGTGAAGCCCGGTTTCGCGAGGAACGAGCGAAGCCCGGGCTTATCGCTGCCCCAGCAGCGGATTCATCCGCTCATCCGCCCGCGGGACTCAAATTCCCCGTTCGCCCGTTCACCCGTTCACCCGTTCACCCCTTCACCATCATCCCGCCGCTCGCAGACGACGATCAGGTCTTCGCTGCTGTGGATGAAGGGCGCGAACTGCCAGTCGCCCCACCACTCCACGGGCACCAGGCCGGCCCGGCGCAGCAGGGCGTTCCACTCCGTCGCGGTGCGGATGCGCAGTTCGTGGTATTTCTCGCCTTTCTGGTCGCGCTTGCTCCATCGGGTCCACTCCCGGCTCACCCCCTCCACCACGTCGAACTCGCGCTCCACCCACACCGTGGCGCCGCCGGCCGTCTCCCACCAGTCGCGCTCCGTGAAGCCGCCGACGATGTGGTCGCGGTGCATGGTCTCCAGCACGAACACGCCGCCGGGCTTCAGTGCCTCGCGCGCGCCGCGGAGGACGCGCAGGTCCTCGTCGTCCGACAGGAAGTAGCCGAGCGACGAGTAGAGCGAGAGCACGGCATCGAAGCGCCCCGTCCACGGGATCTCGCGCATGTCGCCCTGGACGAAGTCGACCGCCACGCCCGCGGCGTCGGCGCGCTTTCTGGCGCGGGCCAGCAGCGTCTGCGACCAGTCCAACCCGGTGACCCTGAAGCCGCCGCGGGCCAGCTCCACGGAGTGCCGCCCCCAGCCGCACGCCAGGTCCAGGATCTCCGCGCCGGGCGGCAGCGGCACCATCTCGCGCAGCCCCTGGATCTCGCGCTCGGTGCGCTCCGGCGTAA
>JAHWJJ010000076.1 GCA_019348475.1 Gemmatimonadota bacterium
AGCCCGCCAGCGTGAGCGCCGCCAGCGCGGCGCACGCCGTTCGCATCATCGTCCCCATGGTCAACCTCCTCGCATCGAGTGTGGCGGGGCACTGTCGCAGCACCTGTGCCAAACGTTGTGCGGGTGCAGGACACCCTGCCCTCAATCCTCCACGTGGCGCGATCCGGATGCCTCCGCCGGCTCCTCGTGCGCGTCGCTCCCCGTTGCGGGCGCCGCCCCGTCTTCCCCCTCCCCGGCGGCGGGAAAGAGGAGGGCGGCAAGGGTATCCAGCAGCTCGTCGCGCCCGTCGCCCTTGAGCGAGGAGAAGGCGATGGCCTGGTCGGCCTCGATCTGCAGGTCGCGGACGGCGGCCGCGAACGCCGCCTGCCGCTTCATCGCGGTCAGCTTGTCGGACTTGGTGAGCGCGAACAGCACCGGCAGCCCCAGCTCGCCCAGGTAATCCACCGAGCGCAGGTCGTCCGGCGTGGGCCCGGTGCGCAGGTCCACCAGCTGCACCACGCCGCGCAGGTCTTTCGAGGTGGAGAGGAAGGCGTGGATGACGGCCTCCCACTTTCTGCGGGCGGGCTCCGGCGCCTTTGCGAAGCCGTAGCCGGGCAGGTCCACCAGAAAGAAGTCGCCCAGGTCGGAGCGGACGCGGTAGAAGTTGATCTCCTGCGTCTTTCCCGGCTGCTGCGACACCCGCGCGATGGCGGTGCGGGTGCGCCCCAGCAGCCGGTTGATGAGCGACGACTTGCCCACGTTGCTGCGCCCCGAGAACGCCACCAGCGGCATGCCGATGGCGGACTCCGGCGGCGCCTGCCCCGGCTGCCCGATGGCCCCGGCGAATTCGACGGACTTGATCTTCAAGGGAGTGCGTGGGTGCGTGAGTGCGTGAGTGCGTGAGTCGGTGCTCGTTCGCACGGCCGTGGGATGAGGCGACGGGTGCGTCGTCGCGGAGGCGGCGCAACACGGATCATGAAAAAGCGCGGGGGCGGCACCCGGCCAGCCCCCGCGCCAAATCCGCTCCCGCACTCACGCACTAACGCACTCACGCACTTCTCTCACGCTTCCTTCCGCCGCGCCTCCGGCGCCAGCACCAGCAGCGGCGGCACGCCGTCGGTCACGCACTCGGGCGTGACGACGACCTCGCGCACGTCCTCGCGCGAGGGGATGTCGAACATGATGTCGCGCATCAGCGTCTCGATCACCGCGCGCAGGCCGCGGGCGCCCGTCCCCCGCTCGATGGCCATCCGCGCGATGGCCCGGATGGCGCCCGGGTCAAAGGTGATCCCCACCCGGTCCATCTGGAAGATCTTCTGGTACTGCTTTACCAGCGCGTTCCTGGGCTCGGTCAGAATGCGCACCAGCGCGTCCTCGTCCAGGTTCTCCAGCGTGACCGTGACCGGCAGGCGCCCCACCAGCTCGGGGATCAGCCCAAAGCGAAGCAGGTCCTCGGGCTCCACGTTCTCGAACGGGTCCGCGCGCTTTACCAGCTCGCGCCCGCCGTCCTTGGCGCCGAAGCCGATCTGCCGCTTTCCCGTCCGCGCCTCGATGATCTTTTCCAGCCCGTCGAACGCCCCGCCGCAGATGAAGAGGATGTGGCGGGTGTTGATCTGGATGTACTCCTGCTGCGGGTGCTTGCGCCCCCCCTGCGGCGGCACCGAGGCCGTGGTCCCCTCCAGGATCTTGAGCAGCGCCTGCTGCACCCCCTCGCCCGAAACGTCGCGGGTGATGGACGGGTTCTCGCTCTTGCGCGCGACCTTGTCGATTTCGTCGATGTAGATGATCCCCCGCTCGCATTCCGCCACGTTGAAGTCGGCGGCCTGCAGCAGGCGGACCAGGATGTTCTCCACGTCCTCGCCCACGTACCCGGCCTCGGTGAGCGTGGTGGCGTCGACGATGGTAAAGGGGACGTGCAGCACGCGGGCCAGGGTCTGGGCCAGCAGCGTCTTGCCCACGCCCGTGCTGCCCAGCAGAAGGATGTTGGACTTGTCCAGCTCCACCTCGTCCATCACCCCGTGGTTGTTCACCCGCTTGTAGTGGTTGTACACGGAAACGGCCAGCGACTTCTTCGCCTGCTCCTGCCCCACCACGTACTGGTCCAGCACCTCCTTGATCTCGGTGGGCGTGGGCACCGGCGTCGCCGCGCTGGTCGCCTCCTTGATCTCCTCCTCGGCCAGGATCTCGTTGCACAGCGAGATGCACTCGTTGCAGATGTACACCGAGGGCCCGGAGATGAAGCGCTTTACGGAGTCCTTGGACTTTCCGCAGAACGAGCAGCGGAGGTGCTTGTCGCTGGGCATTGCTGGGCCTGCGTTGCGAAAGATGGGGAGGGTGAGGGTGGGGCCCCGGTCAGGAGCCCGTCCCCGTCTCGGCCTCGGCGTGGCGCACCGCCACCAGGCTGGCGCCGCCCACCCCGTGCGAGATCACCTCGTCGATCAGCCCGTACTCCAGCGCCTCGTGCGCCGACATGAAGCGGTCGCGGTCCAGGTCGGCCTCCACCTGCTCCACCGCCTGCCCCGTGTGGTGCGCCAGGATCTCGTTCAGCCGGTGGCGCAGCCCCAGGATCTCCTTGGCGGCGATCTCGATGTCGGCCGCGCTCCCCTGGCTGCCCCCGGACGGCTGGTGCAGCATGATGCGCGCGTTGGGAAGCGCGCTGCGCTTGCCCTTTTCGCCCGCGCCCAGCAGGATGGCGCCCATGCTGGCCGCGCTGCCGATGCAGATGGTGTGCACCGGTGAGCGGATGAACTGCATGGTGTCGTAGATGGCCAGCCCCGCCGTCACCACCCCGCCCGGCGAGTTGATGTACAGGTAGATGTCCTTTTCCGGGTTGTCTGCGTCCAGGAACAGGAGCTGTGCGATGATGATGTTGGCCACCGTGTCGTCCACGGCGCTGCCCAGGAACACGATGCGGTCCATGAGCAGGCGGCTGAAGATGTCGTAGCTCCGCTCCCCCCGGCTGGACCGCTCGATCACGTACGGCGGATAGATGGCCATCGCTGCTGGTCTCCTGGCGTGTTCTGTTTGGGCGGCGCCGCGGCCGGTCAGGCCTGTGCGACCGTGTTGCGCGACTGCAGGTGCTCGAAGACCTTGTCTTCCAGGATCTCGGCCTCCAGCGCCTGCATCTGCCCCGAGCGCTCCAGCTCCACCCACAGGTCGCTCGGGGTGCGGCCGTGCTGCTCGGCCATGGCCTCCACCCGGGCGTCCACGTCGTCGGCGGTGGGGCGCAGCCCCTCGCGTTCGGCCACGTGCTCCACCACCATCATCCGCTTGAGCGACTGCTCCGCCTGCGGGCGCATCACCGCGCGCAGTTGCGAGAAGCGTTCCTCCTCCTCCGGCGCGCGCTTGCGGCGGTTCCCCTCGCGGTCGGGCGTGTCGCCCGTCATGTAGTCCAGGTAGCGGTCCACCATCGACGCGGGGACGTCGAAGGGGTTGGCCTCCACGATCTGCTGCACCAGCGCGTCGCGCACGGTGCTGTCGGCGCGCTTCTTCGCGTCGCTCTGCAGGTCGGCGCGCACGCGGGTGCGCAGGGCGTCCAGCGAATCGAAGTCGCCCAGCCCCTTCGCGAACTCGTCGTCCAGGGCGGGCATCTCCTTGCGCCGCGCCTCCTCCAGCCGGATGCGCAGGCGCTGCTGCTGGCCCCGCTGCGCCTCGTCGGCAAAGTCCTCGGGAAAGGTCACGGTGAACTCGCCCTCTTCGCCCGGGGCAAGGCTCATGATGGCGGCCTCGATGTCGGGGATGGCCTGCCCCTCGCCCAGCTCGAAGCGGTACTCGCTCCCCTCGGTCTCGCCGTCCTCGTCCAGGTTGGTGATCTGCACCAGCACCATGTCGCCGTAGTCGGGCTTTGCGCCCTCGTCCAGCGGGTGCAGCTGCGCGCGCTCGGCGCGCAGCCGCTCCAGCAGCGCGTCCACCTCGTCGTCGCCGATGGTGTCGGGGGGGCGCACCACGTGAAAGCCCTCGGTGCGGGCCAGGTCCATCACCGGCTGCACCTCGAACTCCACCTCGAAGTGCAGGTCGCCGCCGTCGCCGTGGTAGTGCACGTGCTCCACCTGCGCCTGCGTGATGGGGCGAAACTCGTGCGAGTCCAGCGCCTCGCGGTACGTCTCCTGGATCACCCGGTCCACCGTCTCCTGCTCGATCGCGGGGCCGAACTGCCGCTCCACCAGCGACGCCGGCGTCTTGCCCTTGCGAAAGCCCGGCAGGCGGACGTTCCCCGCGATCTTCGCGGCCACGGACTGCCGCACGCGGCGCACGCGCTCGCTGGGCACGGTGATGGAAAGGCGGCGGCTCCAGGAGGTGGGCTCCTGTACGTCCACGCGGACTTCGGTCACGGGGGCGGTGCTATGTTCGGCCATCCGGCTGTCTATCTGCTGAAAGAGCGTGTTCCTGGCGAGGTGCGAAAGGGGGGATTCGAACCCCCACGGCCGAAGCCACTGGTTCCTAAGACCAGCGCGTCTACCATTCCGCCACTTTCGCGCGGGACGAACGCGAAAATATAGACCGCGCCCACAGGGGGGTCAACCAACGCTGCCGCGGTGCCGCATTCCGCCCGTCTCCGGGCCAAACTGCGCGTCGCCTGCCCTCAGCGCCAGCCCCTCCGCGGCACCCGCCCCTCCCCGGGTGACCGCCGCCGCGAACGCGAAAAGCCCCGCACCACGCGCGGGGCTTCACCTGCTTCGGAAAGGGCAGTACCAGGTTCCGAGGTGCGGAGACTCGTTCCAGCAGGTATGGCCGGCGCCCCGCCCGCGCCCCCTCCGCTCGCTCAGGCTCGCACCTCCCCCAAAAACCCCTGGGGGAGGTTGAACTGCGCTTTCGTCCCGCACGGTGCGCACAGCGCCGGATGACTCATGCCGACTGCCACGGTTTGCCGTGCACCGAGGGCTCTACTGCGGGTCTCACGCGGAGGGCGCGGAGGACACGGAGAACGAGGATGGGGTTCTCCGCGTCCTCCGCCCCTCCGCCCGTCCGCGCCGTCGGCGCGCTGGGGGAGCGCCTAGCGTGTCAGGAGCACGCCATCCCGCCGTCACTCCGTCACTCTGTCACCTCATCCCACACCCCTTCACCCCTTCACCCCTTCACCCCTTCACCCCTTCACCCCTTCACCCCTTCACCCCCGGCCCTCGACCCGGAACCGCACCAGCCGGGGCACGTCGTCTTCCGACAGGACCACGGTGTACAGCCGGTCCCCGCGCACGTGCACCGGCATCCGCTCGTGAATGGCGACGGGGAGCGAGACCCGCCCCAGGTACCTGCCTTGCGGGTCCACGACGTCGAAGGCGGACCCGGGAGTGCCTTCCGGCAGCGCGGGGCGGATCCACAGGTACCCCTGGTCGTCCACGTGAATGGAGGTGAACGCCGGCTTTCGCCCCGGGATCTGCCCCAGGTCCACGCTCCCCCCCTGGTCCGTGAACCACTTGAGCTCGCGCGCGGCGGCGTCCCGCTCCGCGCCGGTCACGGAGACCGGGGGCACGGGCAGCTCGGCCACGCGCAGCGTATCGCCCCCGGGCTCGTGCAGCGCCAGCCGGTACTCGCTGCTGATCCCCGACCAGACGCGGCCCTCGGGGGTCAACGCCCACACCAGCGAGGGGGAGAAGGGGACGAAGGCCTGCGTCTGGACCGAGCCGTTCTTCAGGCTCCACCGGGCCGGCGTGAAGGCGGGGAGCTGGAAGCGCTCCGCGGCACCGCCCGCGGCGGGCTGCCGCACCAGCGCGGGCGGCGTGCCCGGGCCGCCGGCGCCCTCCGCCACGTCCCACAGCCGGCCCTGCCGGTCAAAGCGCCCGGGCCACGGGGCCACCGCCATCCCGTCGCGGCGGTGGGTGGCGACGACGGCGCCGCTCTCGTCGAAGACGGTGTAGCGCATGCTCCCCGGATCCACCACCCACAGCGCCCCATCCGGCGCCACGGCCATGCCCATCGGCTGCTTGAACTCGCCGGGCCCGCCGCCGGCGCGGCCGAACGCGCGCAGGTGCCGTCCCTGCGCATCGAACACGTGCACGCGCTGGCTGGCCGCATCCAGTACGTACAGCGTTCCCGCGGCGTCCGTCTCCAGCGCGGCGGGGAACACCAGCGGGTCGGACGCCGGCGTCTCGGCGATGGGCGCGTCCGCCACCACGCGCCAGCGCTCCGCGTCCGTCCACGTCCCGCCGGCCGGGCTGCGCACGACCACGGCGCCGTCCGGCCGGCGGGTTTCGCCCGCGGCTCCGGCCGCTCCGTCGCGGCCGCAGGCGGATACCATCACTGCCAGGAGAATGGGTCCAAGACGATGCGCGTGCATGCAAAGGATCGGAAAAAGAGGTGAATGGCATTGGCGCCGGCGTGTCCCCGGCGCAGAGGGGTGAATGGGTACCGGCGCGGCCGCGGGCCGGGGGAACGTCACGGCCGGGCCGGTACGAAATCAGGTCGCGTTTTCGCCGGATCCCGTGCTGCCGCCCCCGCTGTCTCCGGAGCAGGTGCAGGTGGCGATGTCCCAGAACAGGCTGCAGGTGCAGGTGCACGCGCCTTCGGCCGAGCAGGTGCCGCGGCTGCACGTCACCGAGCACTTGCCTTCGACGGGCTCCGTCGCGTAGGCGCTCCGTACCGCGAGCGGGGCCACGTACAGCGCCACGCCGGCGATGAGCGCGGCCGCCGACAGCCGCAGCCGCCGCGCGCGTTGCGAGATGTTCGTCATGTGTACCGTTTCGTTGAGGGTGATATGAAAACGAAAGACCGCTCCCCCGGCCCGGTGCATCCTCACTCCACGTCCGCGCGCAGCGCGAACGCCAGCAGCTCACCGCGCGCGGCCGCACGCAGCGGCCCCGGCGCCTCCATCCGTACGCGTCCGTTCGCCACCGCCAGCGTCACCGGCGTGTCGCGGACGCCGAGCACCGCGTCGATCTCCTCCGCCGGCGCCGAAAGCACGCGGACGTGGCCGGCCAGCGCGCCCCAGTACGCGGCCGCGGAATCCGCCACAGCCGGTCCCACGGCGAAGAGGGTGACGCCGCCGCCGCGCGTCCGCCGCACGAGCTCCGTCCAGTTGGCCATGTTCGCGCGGCTGACGGCGCATCCGGGCGAGTACACGAACACGATCGCGCGCTCCGCCCCCGCCAGCTCCGCCAGCGGGCTCGCCGGCCTGGCCGGGATCGGGCGTCCGGGGTGCGCGGAACGGCCCGCGCGCAGCGCCTCGTGGGGCGCGTTCAGCCACCGGTGCGCGGCACCCGCCCCGTTCCAGATGCCGCCGGCCAGCAGGATCGACAGCAGCAGGACCGAGGCGGCGTAGATGCGGTTCTTCACGGGGCTCCTGTCTGCGAAAGGTCGTATGCCTCCACGCGGTCCACCTGCATTTCGTCCCACGCGATCCCGTAGACCACCCCGTCGCGGATGCGCAGGGGGCGAAAGCACGGCGGCATGCGCACGGGGGTGCCTGCGGTGCCGTCCCATCCGGCACGGTCCCAGGTGCGCGCGTGCCCCTGCCAGCTGTCGCGCGTGTCGAAGCGGCGCACCCAGGCCTCGCCGCCGGGACCGGCCAGGATGCCGGTGGCGGCGGGCTGCACGCGCGCAAAGAACCGCCGGTGCAGCGCCTCCAGGAAGCCCAACGGAACCTCCGGCACCCGCAGCAGTCCCGTGTCGATCTCGCCGGCCAGCCGGCGCAGGCGGTCCCCGCGGGGGACGCGCCCGGGCGCGAACGCCCAGCGCAGGCGCGTCGCGCCCTCGCCGTCCAGGCGGTACGCCTCGGCGGGCCCGCCCGGCGCGAAGAGCACGGTGCCGTCCGCGAGCACGTCCCACGCGGGGGCGGGGGAAAACACGGGCGGGTTGAGCCATGTGGTGGCGCTGGATCCCGCGGCGGTTTCCACGTGCCAGGCGCGCACCCCGGCCACCGCGAAGCGCACCAGCGTGTCGACGGGCTGGAACGCCGTGTCCAGGCGCACCAGGGCGCCGCGCTGGCGATCCGGCCGGACCTCCAGCGGGTCCGCGTGCACCTGCATCACGAATCCGGAGCCGAACGCCGACAGCCGCTCGACGGTGCGGCTCCGGGTCCGGCGCGAGCCGGCGGCGGGGTCCACGACGCGAGGCCGGGACCCGTCCGCCGCGAACACGGTAAGCCGCTGCGCCGCGTGGTCCCACACGCCGACGTCGCCACTCCACGGGAGCACCAGAAGCTGCGTGGGCCGGGTGAACTCGCCGGGCCCGGGGCCCTTGCGTCCGAAGTCGAAGAGGAACTCGCCGCCGCGTGTAAAGGCGGAGACCCGCGCCTCCATCTGGTCCAGCACGTACAGCGTGTCCCCCGACCGGCTCGGCGCCACGTCCGCAAGGCGCCCGAACCCCGCTCCGTCGCCGCCGCCGATCCGCAGCACCGGCGCCGCGGCGAGCGGACGCGCCTCGGCGCGCTGCGGCAGCAGGCGCTCGCGCGCGGGCGCCGCATCCACCGGACTCGCGAACAGCGGCGAGGCGAGTTCCGCGCGGACCCCGGCCCGCGCGCGCAGCTCGCCCGCGGCGAATCCGGCGGCAGCTACGACGGCGACGAGCGCCGCCAAGACCAGCGCGCGCCGGCGTTTCACCGCGCGCCTGCCGGCGCGGGGGCGGGCGAGAGAAGCGCCGCGAGTTCGCGCACGTCCGCGGCGGCGGGCACCGTGCGTCCGCTGTGCAGCACGGTTCCCCCGGCGTCCAGCAGCACCCATCGGGCACGGGCCAGCTCCGTCTTCGCCGCCGCCGTGACCGGGACGGCCCGGATTCCGGCGGACGTCGCGATGCAGGGTTCCACGGCCGGGGTGGCGGCAAGCCACACCACCCCCGGCTGGGCCTTCAGGGCGGATGCAAGCGCGCACAGATCGCCCGATCCGCGGCCCGCGGAGTCGGCGCGCACCAGGGCACGCACCGGCCCCGGAGCGGCAGCCGCGGCGTGCAGGGCAGGGAGGCGCGCCCCGTAAACCAGGGGCGAAACCGCGCCCGCGCGGTCCGCCGCCAGGTAGTAGTTCGCCCGCAGCGCGGCGAGCCTCTGGACCCCCTCGGACGCGAACCCCGCGGCGGCCGCGCAGAGGCAGAGCAGGAGCAGGCGGTAGCGCCGGCTGGAAAGGCCGGCGATCCACCCCGACGCCGCGGCCTCGGGCGCCGTGGCGCGCGTGCCCTGCGGGTCCTGCATCCGGCGATCCGGGGAAGCGACTACGGGCGGCATGATTTCCTGGGGCGGCAGAATGATGGTCTTCACCCCTGCTGCCTCGGTGCTCCGGCATCCCTGCCCGGCGGCGACAGCGAGGGCACAAAAGGGCTGATCGAGTTCGCTCTTTCTTGCTGCTGGCGAAGGATAAGCACCTGCGAATTACTCGTCAAGGATCATCTTATAAGGTGTGTTTACGACGTCTCCATCCCTCTTGAGCCGGAACGACTTGCGAGCCCGGCGATGGAATGTGAGGCCGAAAAGGACATCTGGGTCCGCGGGATCTCTCGCCGGTGCGCGAGCAAAAAGCGCCACCCCGGCCGTCGGGGTGGCGCTCCGTGTCAGCAGAGGTGCGGATTTGTGTCAGTCCGGCAGGCGGACGTTCAGGATGCCGTTTTCGCCGCGGGGAAAGGTGACCCGCAGCGACACCACCTCGCCGCCGCGTTTGCGCTCCACCAGGCGGCGGAAGCTGGCGACGTCGCCGACCGGCTGCCCGTCCACCGCATGGATGCGCGTGCACCGGCTGATGCCGTTGCGCGCCCCGGCGCCGAACCGCTCCACCTCGGTCACCACCACGCCGGCCGGCTGCCCCTGAAGCTCGCACTCGCGGACCACATCGGGGGTGACCGGCGACACCGCCACCCCCAGGCGCGTGGACCCTTCGGCGGCGGGCGCGTCGGCGCGGGCCGCGCGCGGCGCCTGTTCGGCCGCGTTGGGCGCCTCGCCCAGGCGCACCTGGAAGCGTTCGCGCTTGCCGTAGCGGATCACTTCCAGCGTCACCTGCTCGCCGGGGCGGCGGGTGGCGATCATCCGCTGGAACTGCCCCACCCGCTGCACCGGCCGCCCGTCCACCGCCACGATCACGTCGCCCTGCCGCACGCCGGCCTCGCGCGCCGGGCTGGTTTCGGGAAAGTCCTGCGCCACCACGCCCGCGATGCGCTCCAGCTGGTACACCTCGGCGTCCTCGGGGCGCACGTTGGTCACCTGGATGCCCACCGCCGGGCGCCGCACGCGGCCGTAGCGGATCAGGTCGTCGGCCACCTTGCGCGCCAGGTCGATGGGCACCGCGAACCCGTACCCCGTGTACAGCCCGGTGGGCGACGCGATGGCGCTGTTCACGCCCACCACCTCGCCGCGCAGGTTCACCAGCGGCCCGCCGGAGTTGCCGGGGTTGATGGGCGCGTCCGTCTGCACGAAGTCCTCGATGGCCCAGGCCCCGTTTTCGCCCGCGTTGGCGCCGATCAGGTTGCGCAGCGACCGCCCCTGCGCGCTCACGATCCCCGAGGTGACGGTGGTGCCCAGGTCCAGCGGGTTGCCGATGGCCAGCACCCACTCCCCGATCTGCACGTCGTCGGAGCGCCCCAGCCGCACCGCGGGAAAGCGCTCGCCCTCCACCTTGATCACCGCCACGTCCGTCAGCGGATCGCGGCCCACCAGGCGGGCGCGCAGCTGGCGATTGTCGGAAAGGATGACGTTGATCTGGTCGGCGTCGGCCACCACGTGGTTGTTGGTGATGATGTAGCCGTCCTCGCTGATCAGAAAGCCGGAGCCGCTGGACTCCTGCGGACCCTGCGGGCCCGGAGGCATGGGGAAGGGGAACGGAAAGCCCTCCTCGCCCTGCTGGCCGCGGCGGCGGCGCTCACCCTGCCGCGGCGCGCGCTCCGTCTCGATGCTCACCACCGCGGGCGTCACCGACTCGGCGATGGAGATGAACGCCTGGCTCAGCTCCGCCACCGGGCGAACCTCCTGGCTGGAGGGCCGGGGGGTGGTCTGCAGCATTGAGGCGTGCGAGCCGGCGGTCCACTCCAGGCCGCTGGCCAGCAGCACACCGCCCGCAAAGGCGCCGGCGGTCACGCCCACCAGCTTCAGCTTGGCACGTACCGGGTCGAGCATGGTCGTTCCTGATTTCGTCTGCTGGTTCGCTGAATTACGCGGATTTCACCACGTGCAGTATCGCCCTGTACACCGATGGCGCGGAAGGGGCGCGGCATTAGCCGATGGTTAATCGCGCCGCCTGCATCGCCGCGGCCCTGCAAGACCCCCACCACCGCCGGCACCGACCGAGTGATGGAGTGATGGGGTGATGGAGTGATACGTTCATCTGTGGTTCTTGTGTGCGTTCGAGGCCGAAACGGCGCGCCCGCGGTAGAACTGTCACTGCACAGCAGACCGTGGGAATCGCCCGGGAGAGGGGGCGCCCGGCGGCCGGCAGGATGCCCGCCGAACCGCACGAACGCTCCTCAACGACTCGGCCCCGGCTTCCGAAATCCGGAGCCGGGGCCGCTCGCCATCCATCAGACCGCGACGCGCTTACCTCTTCTCGTCGTCCACGATCTCGTAGTCGGCCTCCACCACGTCGTCGTGCGGGGCGGTGCCCGCGGTGGCCGTGGCGTCGCCCTCGAACCCGGCGCCGGCCGTTGCGCCGCCGCTGAAGCCCGCGTCGGCACCGGCGCCGGCCGTGGCCTGCTGCGCCTGGTAGATGCTGGCTCCCGCCGCCGAGTACGCCGCCTGCAGGTCGTCCGTGGCCGCGCGAACCTCGCCGACGTCGTCCTGCTTGAGCGCCTTGCGGGCGCGCTCCAGCGACTCGTTCAGCTTGTCCTTGCTGGCCTGGTCCAGCTTGTCGTCCCACTCCTTCGCGTTCTTTTCCACCTCGTAGACCATGCTGTCCAGGCGGTTGCGCGCCTCCACCTGCTCGCGCCGCGACTTGTCCTCGCTGGCGTGGCTCTCGGCGTCCTTGACCATCTTGTCGATCTCGGTCTCCGAAAGGCCGCTGCTGGCCTCGATGCGGATCTTCTGCTCCTTGCCGGTGGCGCGGTCCTTGGCGCTCACGTGAAGGATGCCGTTCGCGTCGATGTCGAACGTCACCTCGATCTGCGGCATGCCGCGGGGTGCCGGCGGAATGCCCGTGAGCTGGAACTTGCCGATGGTCTTGTTGTAGACCGCCATCTCCCGCTCGCCCTGCAGCACGTGGATCTCCACCGTCGTCTGGTTGTCCTCGGCCGTGCTGAACGTCTCGGACTTCTTGGTGGGGATGGTGGTGTTGCGCTCGATGAGCTTGGTGAACACGCCGCCCAGCGTCTCGATGCCCAGCGACAGCGGGGTCACGTCCAGCAGCAGC
>JAHWJJ010000449.1 GCA_019348475.1 Gemmatimonadota bacterium
GTGCCCTCGATCAGCGCGCGCGCGGCCCGCGCGTACGGCCAGGGGTCGCGCGCGTCCGCCTGGCCGAACGCCTGCGCCAGCGCGTACGCCGCCGCCGCGCCGATGGCCGGCGCGCCGCGCACGGTCATGTCGCGGATGGCTTCCGCCGTGGCCCGGTGGTCCGCGCACGCCACGATCTGGAACGCGAACGGCAGCCGGTTCTGATCGATCAGGTGCACCGTGCCGCCCTCCATCCAGACGGTGCGGTACGGCGTGCCGTGGACGCGCATGGCGTTTCGTGTGAGGCGCGAAAGCGGGAAATCGTCGCGCCGCGAGTGGCGCGTTATCTACGCGAACGCTACCGGCGTGGGTGGGAGAGGCGCAAGTGTTCGTGTGACGGACCGGTCGGCGCGGGCGTCGGTCGTGGAATGCCCGCCACCGGAACGCGGCCGCCGTCGGCGGGTCGGATCTCGGGCGGGCGTTGGCGCGCCGAATCGCCGCGTCCGCGCCAGGAGCGAATGAATTCGCCGCTGAAAATCGCGAAGTCCGCCTGCGCGGATTGCAGGGGACGGTGTGGCGCGGGTCGCCAGGCACCAGGTGAGGCGAGTAGATTCCTCAGTCGCACGCGCCAGGTTTGCCGGAAGGGCAGATGTCGTGAGGCGCTCCTTCGGCACGAGAGCGGAGGATCGTGTCTCTTTGTGCGGTTGAAGCCCCGTCCGGTGCCGCGTGAGCGGCGTCGAGACGGGGCTTATGGCATTTCCAGCCGCGGGTTCAACCCGTGGCGGTTCTCCCAGACGATCATTTCGCCGGCCCACACCAGCAGCCGTTCACGCGTTCACCCGTTCACCCGTTCACCATCAGCCCCGCGCGTCGACCGTGTCCTTGCCCTGCTCCTTCAGCACGTCGGCGAGGGCCATGATGGCGCCGGTGGCGATGGCCCAGCCCAGCATCATCCCCAGCCCGCTCTGGCGGCGCGCCTTGCGCGGCAGCCGCGGCGCGCCCCGCTCGTTGTGCAGCACGTTTCGCGTGTAGCTGCGCGCCATCTTGCTCGCGGCCGTCCCCGCCACCATCCACATCAGCTTTCCGGCAAGCTTGCCCATGTGCCTCTCCCGGTTCACGCGTTGCCCCGCTTGCGATCCGCCCCCGCCGCTGCAGGAGCCGCGCCAGTGGGCGAATCCGGTGCGTGGCGGTCGCGGGGGCGCACCGGGGGGCGTAGAATGGAGGGACGGAGGTGCACGGGGCCGCGCCGGGTGGCGCGCACGGCATCGTCCACGAGACGGCGGAGCGGGGGATGAGGAAGCCCGAGGTATGGCTGCGCGGCGAGCGGGTGGAGGGGATCGGCACGGCGCTGCAGCCGGTGGCGCACGCGCTGCTGCAGGCCATGGAGGACGTCGAGCACGCCGTCTCCGGACTCGAGGCAGACGAGCTGTGGGTGAAGCCCGGCGGCGCGGCATCGGTCGGCTTTCACCTGTGCCACCTGGCCGGCAGCCTGGACCGGCTGACGACGTACGCGCGCGGCGAGCAATTGTCGGGCGAACAGCTCGCGGCGCTGCGGGCGGAGCAGGAGCCTGGCGCATCAGCCGACGAGCTGGTGGCGCAGGTGCGCGCGGCGGTGGAGCGCGCGCTGGACCAGCTGCGCGCGACGGCGGACGCGGAGCTCGACGAGCCGCGCGAAGTCGGGCGCGGGCGGCTGCCCAGCAGCGTGCGCGGCCTGCTGTACCACGCCGGCGAGCACACCACCCGCCACGCGGGGCAGGCCATCACCACCGCGGCGGTCATGCGCGGACTGATGCGCGGCCTGGTGCACGGGCTCGCATCCTGAGCCGCGCAACCGCGGCCGCCCGGGCCGCGTACGGCACGCGGGGACCGGCGCGGGCCGGCGGCCGGCCCACACACGCGGACGGCGCCGTCGCGCGCGGTCCACGGATCCGTGGAACGAGGAGACGAATGAGGATGAGGTTCGTGTTCGCTGTACTCGCGGCCGCGCTGGCGGTGGCGCACCCCCTGGCGGCGCAGGACAGCCGGCTCGTCGGCGGCTGGGGGGGCGCCCTGGAGGTGCAGGCGCTGCGGCTGCGGCTGACCCTTACGGTGGCGGACAGCGGCGGCGCGCTGGCCGCTCGCTTCGTCAGCGTGGACCAGGGCGGCGCCGCCTTCCCGGCCACTGTCGCCGTGCGCGGCGATTCCGCCTTCTTCGACGCCGCGATGATCGGCGCCCGCTACCGCGCCGTTCTGGTGGGCCGCGACACCCTGCGCGGCGAGTGGGCGCAGGGCGCGGGCACGCTGCCGCTCACGATGGTGCGCGGCGCCCAGGCGGAGATGGTGGTGCGCAGGCTGCAGGTGCCTCGCCCGCCCTTTCCGTATCGCCAGGAGGAGGTGACGGTGCAGTCCGTGGATGGGGTCCGGCTGGCGGGGACGCTCACGTTGCCGCCGGGTGCGGGGCCGCATCCCGCCGCGCTGCTGGTCAGCGGATCGGGCCCGCAGGACCGCGACGAGACCCTGCTGGGCCACAAGCCTTTCCTGGTGCTGGCGGACTACCTTACGCGCCGGGGGATCGCCGTTCTGCGCCTGGACGACCGCGGCACCGGCGCCTCCACCGGCGACTTTCACGCCGCGACCTCCGACGACTTTGCGCGGGACGCGGCCGCCGCCGTCCGGTGGCTGCGCGCCCGGCCCGAGGTGGCGGACGACCGCGTGGGGATCGTGGGCCACAGCGAGGGCGGGTTGATCGCGCCGCTGGTGGCCTCGCGCAGGGGGGAGGTGGCGTTCCTGGTGCTGCTGGCGGGTCCTGGAATCCCCTCTTCGGAGCTGCTGGTGATGCAGGGCGCGCTCATCAGCCGCGCGGGCGGGGATACGGAACCGGAGATCGAGCGGACCTCGGCGTTTCAGCGCGAGATGTTCGCCGCCATCGCCGCGGAGGCGGACAGCGCCGCGCTGCACGCCCGCCTGCGGGAGATCGGGCGGAGCTTCCAGGCATCGCTCACGCCCGAGGAGCGGGCGCGGCCGGACGCGTCCGACGCCACGCTGGCCGCGGCCATCAACACGCTGGTTTCGCCGTGGTACCGCTGGTTCCTGCGCTACGACCCGGCGCCGGCGCTGCGCGCGACGCGCGTGCCCGTGCTGGCGCTGAACGGCGCGCTGGACCTGCAGGTGCCCGCGGATGACAACCTGGCCGCCATCCAGCGCGAGCTGCGCGCCGGCGGCAACCCCGACGTGACGGTGGAAAAGCTTCCCGGGCTGAACCACCTCTTTCAGACCGCCCGCACCGGCGCGCCCTCGGAGTACGCGGAAATCGAAGAAACCTTTTCTCCCGACGCCCTGCGGCGCATCGGGGACTGGATCCTTGAGCGCGTGGGGGCACGGCCGTAGGTGGCCGCGCGATGCAGGCGGGCGGTTGCACGTCCGCGTGTTGCGCGCGTGGCGCCGCATATGGTGCAGTGGCAACGGTTTGCCTCGGGATGGTACGCCTCTTGCCCTTCTGAGCGACGAGGCGGATGGGCACGGAACACCTTCCCAAGGAGGGGATGATGGCAGACGAACGCAACCTTACCGAGCGCGGCGTGGACAACTCGCTCAAGGGCAAGATCAAGCACGCGGCCGGCCACGTGAAGGACGCCCTGGGCGGCCTTACGGGCGACAAGAGCATGCAGGCCGAGGGCAAGGTGGACCAGCTCAAGGGCAAGCTGCAGGACGGCCTGGGCGCGGTGCAGCGCGACCTGGACCGGCCGGCGCGGACCAACGACGGCCTCTGACGCGCTGACGGCAGCGCG
>JAHWJJ010000077.1 GCA_019348475.1 Gemmatimonadota bacterium
GGCCAGGAGCGCCGCCTGGTTGTACCCGCGCTCGCGCAGGCGGGCCTTGCTGGTGGGCACGGGGACCACGGTGCGCACCTCGTCGTCCACGTCGCGGGGCCACGACATCTCGGCCATGCGCTGCGCCATGGGATCCGCGACGCCCTCCCAGCCGCGGTACTTGAGGGCGTGCACGATGGCCCTGGTCTCGCTCCCCATCAGGAACGCGGAGCGGATGGCGCGCACGGCCTGCGGCCAGTCGCCGCAGGTGCGGCACTTGGGGCGCGGGTCCTCGTTGGCGGGCACGGGGCCCCAGCACCGGTCGCAGCGCGGGTGCGGCAGCGTGCGGCACTTTACCCAGCACAGGCGGCAGACCAGGCGGTCCTTTTCCGTGGTGGGGATGGGGCGGTCGCAGCTCACGCACACCGGGGCGAACACCAGGTCCATGGCGCCGTCGCCCAGGTCGCGGAACACGTCTCTCAGGTAGGGCATCGAAGGGCGATGGCAGATCGTCTGATGAAGAGTTGGATTCACGCGGGCGCAGGACACGCAAGCGGGAATCCTGCGCCGGTAAAATGCAACAAAGTGGGCAGCTTCCGAAAGCCCCCCACCCACCGTGGAGCCCCGCACCCGCCGGCTGCCTCTGGCCGGGAACGGAGCTGGGCCTCGTGGCGAAGCTCCCACCGCGAGCAAAGCTCTACGGCGTCGCGCTGCGCGCGGACCCCTCTTCCCCGGCCCCTCTCCCGCAAACTGCGCGAGGGGGGGGTGACGCGAGCGCACACCTCCCCGCGCAAACCTGCCATCGCGAGACACCTACCGTCGGGATCGAGGAGCGCGACGCGGCTGGGGACCGGGTCCGAGCAGGCCCCCTCCGGGCCAGCACCACCGGCCCACCTCCAGCGAAACTGCCGGGGAGGTTGGACTGCCCTCGAGGTGCGGTTCCCGTGGCCAGGTTCCACCTCCAGCAAAGCTCTACGGCGTCGCGCTGCGCGCGGACCCCTCTACCCGTCGGGAGCGAGGAGCCCGACGCGGCTGGGGACCGGGTCCGAGCAGGCCCCTCCGGGCCGGCACCGCGGGCCACCTGCCGAAACTGGCGGGGACGTTGGACTGCCCTCGAGCTGCGGTCCCCGTGGCCAGGTTCCACCTCCAGCAATGCTCTACGGCGTCGCGCTGCGCGCGGACCCCTCTCCCCCGGCCCCTCTCCCGCAAACTGCGCGGGAGAGGGGTGACGCGAGCGCACACCTCCCCGCGCAAACCCGCCACCGCGAGGAAGCTACCGTCGGGATTCCCGGTGCCCGGCGCCCGTCACCCGCAACCGGAGTTCTCCCCTCGTCAGCGAGCGGAGACCAGCTTGATGATGAACACCAGGGTGGAGTTGGGCGGCACCTGGCCCACCTGGCGGCTGCCGTACGCCTCCGCGGCCGGGATCACCAGCTGCCGCTGGCCTCCCGCGCGCATGCCGATGATCCCGCTCTCCCAGCCGCGGATCACCGCCCGCTCGCCCAGCACGAACTCCACCGGCGCGCTGGGCGGCGCCACGGCGTCGAACTGCGTGCCGTCCGGAAGGAACCCGGCAAAGTGCACCGCCACCCGGCTTCCGCGCCGCACCGACGGGCCCTCGCCCACCACCAGGTCGCGCACGTACACGCCGGTGCCCGTTCGCTCCATCGCCGCCAAATCCACCTGCAGCGCCGGCGCGAACGCGATGGATTCCGGCGCCATGGCCCCGGAACTCGCCCCGGCCGCGCTGCATCCGGCGGCCAGCAGACAGACCAGGATCAGCAAGCGATGCATGGTTCCCCGGGTGGATCGATTGGACACGCCGGAGGCCTCACCGTACCCGGGGCGGCGGGAGCGGGTGAGGCACGGCTTGCGTGGATGGATGCGGTCCGGGGCGGGCCGGCGGCGGCCCGCCCCGGGGGCGGCGGCGTGCGTCAGGCGGTGCCGCCGCGCGTGGCGCTGCGCTCGTACCCGCGGCGCCCGAAGTCGCGCAGCGCGTCGTAGCTCCCCGTGCCGCGGCCGGAATAGCCGCCGCGCAGGTGCGGCTCCACGTCGTCGTAGGCGCGGCCGGCGTAGTCCGGATTGCGGCCGGCCACGTAGCCGAGCACGTACACCGTGCGCGCCTGGCTGTACGGCACGCCCGCGGACCGCATGGGATGCGTCTCGTAGTACGCGCGGCAGTCCTGCTCGTCCTCCTCGGCCAGCTCGCCGGCGGCGCCCAACAGCTTTTTGCTCGCCCAGTAGCCGCCGGCCACCAGCGCCACGCCGGCCAGCACGCGCTTCCACTCGAAGGCGTGCCGCGCGAACTCGCGCACGCGCCCGAAGCGCTCCGAGCCCACGCTGCGCTCCAGGTCTACCTCCACCTCTTCGTACGTGCGGTCGGCGTAGGCGGGGTTGGAAGCCGCGGCGTGGCCGGCGGCGTAGCCGGTGCGCGCCTCGTCGTACGTCCGCGTGCCGGCGGCCGTCTCCGTTCCCACGTTGGTGTAGTGGCGGCGGTAGCTGGGCTCGTGCAGGTCGAAGTCGTCGCCCGCGCCCCCCGGCTCGCCCGTTCCGGCGCCCGAGCCGCCCAGGCCCGGCGATCCGTCGCCCAGCCCGCCCGCGCCGGCGCCGGTGGAGCCGCCGAGTCCGCCGGTCGATCCGCCGAGCCCGCCGGTCCCGCCGGTCCCGCCACCGTATCCGCCGGCATCGCCCCCGCTCGTTCCACCGGCCGATCCGCCGGTTCCGCCGCTGCCGGCGCCCGTCGATCCGCCGTATCCGCCCGTGGATCCGCCGGTGCTGGTTCCGTCGTTGGGATCGTTGAAGCTCATGGTGCCTCCTTTGCGCGAGGGGGAAGAAAAATCGGGCAAATCCCGATGCAGTCTTCACGCCAGCAAAGGATTCGGACGGCAGGGTGGATCACCCCAGCAGCCGACCGCCCCGGTAGACGCGCGCGCCATGGGCGCCGCCGTGCAGCACCAGCCGCGCGCCGCTGCCGCCGTAGGCGCGCATCAGGTCCAGCATCATCTCTTCTTCGCCGTGCCAGGGATAGGCGAACACGACGTCGAAGTCCTCCAGCGGGTGCCGCAGCTCCGGATACCCCGACTGCCCGTAGCCGATGGTGCCGATGCGGTTGTCGCCGGTGCGCGACTTCCACCGGTACCCCGCCGGCACGAAGCTCCCCGCCACGAACCGGGCGCGGGAGTCGAACCGCTCCGCCAGCCCTCGCGCCACGTCCACCAGCTGCGCGTCCAGCTCGATGCCGTACGCCTCGAACCCCAGCAGGTCCGCCATGATGGTGATGACGCCGGTGGCCGACCCCCACTCCAGAAAGCGCAGCCCGGGCGCGCGCAGCTTGAGCAGCGTCTGCAGCACGTGTTCGTAGTCCGCGGGGACGAACGGGTGCCAATCGTGCTGACGCACTTCCTCGTCGAAGCGCTGCCACACGTCCCATCCTTCTTCGCTGAGCGCGGCCAGCCGCGCGCGGAGGGCGGGGTCCAGGTCGTCGGAAAGCGCCGGGGCGCTCGCGCTCATCGGCGGCCCGCCGGCGCAGGCAGGGTCATTCGCGGCTCCCGTCGTCGTCGCCGGAGGGTTCCAGGTCCTCGTCACCCTGAAGGATCTCGCCCTCGCCGGCCGCGGCTTCCAGCTTCCGCTGCTCCTTCTTGGCGGCCTTCTCCTCCTTCTTCTTCTGCTTGTCGATCTCCTTCTGCCGCTTCTCGAAACCGTAGTTGGGCCTGCGTGCCATGCTTCCTCCGATTGTATCCGTGAATGCAAGCGATGGGGCGCGCCGGAGCGCCGCGCCGGTGAGTTCTGCACCTTTCAGTCCCAACATACGTCACGGGGGCGGCCAGGAATAGCACGGGCGTTCGAGGTCAGGCGCGGGCGCGGCGAGGTGCTGGAGGGATGGAGCGGAGGAATCGTCGATGCTGGGGTGGAGCTCGGCACACGGCCGCAGGGTCCCACGGTGTTGTCACCCAACCCCCACAAACCAGTCGTCCTGAGTCATCCCTCGCCCCGCGCACGCCTGGCTCGCCCTCGCGCCGCAGAACAAGATCTCCGGAGGACGGCTGCTCGGTTCGCGCACGAAAACCGCGCGCGCCTCTTTCGGAGAAGCAGGAAAGCAGAGGGCGGTTGCCTCAGGATGGGGGATGCGGGTTTTACCCAGGAGGAATCACCAGCTACAGCGGAGCACGCGCTCCACCGGGCCGGTGATCGTGCTGCGCGGCCTTGCTACTCCGCCGCCAGCTTCTTCTCCGCTTCTTCCAGCGCGTCCCACCCCAGCATCGCGCACTTTACGCGGCGCGGCAGCCTGGAGACGCCGGAGAGGGCGCGCATGTCGCCGAGCGCCCTGTCGCGGGCGGCGGCCTTGTCCCCGTGCAGCATCTCGCGAAAACGCGCGGCCACGGCATGCACCTCGTTCCACGACTTGCCGACGGCGTGCTCGCTCATCATCGACGCCGCGGCCTGCGAGATGGCGCAGCCGTGGCCGCTGAAGCGGATGTCCTGGATTTTGCCCTCGCGCACCTGCACCTGCAGCAGGATGTCGTCGCCGCAGACGGGGTTGCGCATGGGCACCACCGCGTCCGGCTCCGGCAGCTCGCCGCGGAACTTGGAACTGCGGTAGTGCTTCAGGATCACCTCCTGGTACACCGTCTCCAGCGCGGACCGCTCCGTCATCGCACTCCGATTCAGGGCTGAGAAATACCGAGATCGCGGCAGATCTTACGCGCGAGAAAGTCTTCGATCTCCGTGTGCCGCGGCACGGCGCTCCTTCTTCCATTCATGGGGTTGCCCCACCACGAATGATTACCGCCTTCGCGCACAAGGGTGCAGCCGTGCGCAGAGAGGTGGGCGAGGAGTACCCGCCGCTTCACGCGGCCAAGCTCACATTGATCTTTTCGTATGGAGAGCCCTGGGCCGCTGCCAGTGCATCAGCACGGTTCATCTCCAGCGCTTCCTCGAGAGCTGATTGCAGGTTTTCGATCAACTCCGCTCGCGTCCTGCCTTGCGAGTTGACGCCCGGCACCTCGGCAATCCATCCGATCCACCACTGGTCCCGCTGCTGAATGACTGCGGTGTAGTTCATCGCAAGCCCCCTGGTTGAATTCCGCATGGATCGTAATACGACATCGGTGCATTGGGAAGCGCACTCCCGTTCAATACCCGAACAGGCCGCGGGCCCTGTGCAGCGCGTCCACCAGCGCGTCTACCTCGGCGGAGGTGTTGTACAGGTAGAACGACGCGCGCGCGGTGCTGCCCACGCCCAGGCACTTCATCAGCGGCTGCGTGCAGTGGTGGCCGGCGCGGATGGCCACGCCCTCGTTGTCCAGGATGGTGGCCAGGTCGTGCGGGTGGATGTCGGCCAGCGTGAACGAGACGACGCCGGAGCGCTCCGACAGGTCGCGCGGGCCCAGCAGCTGGAGGTCAGGGATCTCGCGCAGGCGCTGCACGGCGTACGCAACCAGCGCGCGCTCGTGCGCCAGGATGGCGTCGCGCCCCAGCCCGCCCAGGTAGTCCGCCGCCGCGGCGAGCCCCACCGCGCCGGCCACGTTTGGCGTCCCCGCTTCGAACTTCGCGGGGATCGGCGCGTAGGTGGACGATTCCAGCTCCACCCACTCGATCATGTCGCCGCCGCCGTGGAAGGGGGCCATGGCCTCCAGCACGTCGCGGCGCCCCCACAGGCCCCCGATCCCCGTGGGTCCGCACATCTTGTGGCCGCTGAACGCGTAGAAGTCCGCGCCCAGCGAAGGGACGTCCACGGGCAGGTGCGGGGCGGACTGGGCGCCGTCCACCACCATCAGCGCCCCCGCGGCCTTTGCCTTCGCCGCGATCTCGCGGATGGGGTTCACCGTCCCCAGCGCGTTGGAGACGTGCGTCAGGGAGACGATCTTCGTCCGTTCCGTCAGCAGGTCGTCCAGCATCGACAGCTCCAGCCGCCCCTGGTCGTCGATCTCCAGGAAGCGGAGCCGCGCGCCCGTCCGCTGCGCCACCAGCTGCCAGGGGACCAGGTTCGAGTGATGCTCCAGCACGGAGAGCAGGATCTCGTCCCCGGGGCGCAGCCTGTTCATCCCCCACGCGTACGCCACCAGGTTCAGCGCCTCCGTGGCGCCGCGCGTCCAGACGAGCTCCGCGGTGTCGGTGATCCCCAGCAGCGCCGCCACCCGCTGGCGCGCCGCGTCGTAGGCGTCGGTGGCGCGGTTGCTGAGCTCGTGGATGCCGCGGTGGACGTTGGCGTTGTCGCGCTCGTAGTGGCGCACGATGGCGTCGATCACCTGCCGCGGCTTCTGCGTCGACGCCGCGTTGTCCAGGTAGACGATGGGCCTGCCGTTCACCGTCTCACGGAGGATGGGAAAGTCCTCGCGGATGCGCTCCACGTCCAGCGGGGACGTGACAGGCGCCGCCGCAACGGCTCCAGCGGTCATATTCTACCTCTCGAGCGGCTGTTTGTATGCCCAAGGCGGCTCAAGCGAACTCCGATCTCACATGGTCGTAAATCGGAGTCACGTCCAACCGGCGGAAGATCTCATCCGCATAATGCAGGGCGGACTGGAGCGCCCAGCGAGCGCTCCCGGCACCAAGCCAATAGTCCGAATGCCCTTCCGAGTGCGCGCGAGCTGGGAACAACCCGCGAATCCCGCGGCCGAGCTTACTCTTCGCAAGGCTCTCCTTGCGGATCATGTTGTCCGTTCCCCAATCCAGCCAGGATGCCTTGTAATGCATCAAACCGTTCCGGAGCCCGATGAGTGTATCCACGTTCTGCGCGGGCTGCTCACCGCGTTTCAAAGGCTCAAGCCGTGCTCCAATCAGCAGGAATTCGAATTTCTCTTGAAGCGAAGCACGTTCCACTGCGGTCATCAGCCCGAGTTGGCTCACCGCCTCCAACTCATCCGCTGCGCGGCTTCGCAGCTCTCCGCCGCCCGTCTGCAGCGCTTCGGCAAACAATTCGTTCGCGGTAGCTTCGAGAAATGCGACGGAGGCAAAGATCGCGCTTCCAGCTTCTGCCCGGATCGCCGGCAGCATCCTCCCAGTCACTTCACCTTTGTAGCGCTGTTCCAACCGTTTTGCCCGGCCTGCATGGTACCCGGCCGATTGAAAGTGCTGAATGGAGTAAAACGTGTAGAGCCCGATACCCATAATCTGCTGCGAAATAGCAAGCCCGTCGCTCGTATGCATCTCCATCGCGAAATCCCAAGAAGAACGCGGAACCCGCATCGCGAGTCCCGCGTATCCGCTTTTGGGGAACCCACGGCCTCACATCAGGAAAGATCCACCCACACCTCGCCGGCATCCACCCGCACGGCGTAAACCGGGATCGGGCGGATGGCGGGCGGGCACGTCGGCTCACCCGTGCGCAGGTCGAACGCGGCGCCGTGCCACTCGCAGGTGACCGTGCAGCTCGCCGCATCCACCTCGCCCACGCTGAGCGGAAAGTCGCGGTGCGAGCAGTTGTCGGCGAAGGCGTACACCTGGCCGTCCACCCGCGCCAGCGCCACCCGCCGCCCCGCCGCCTCCACCCCCAGCACCGCCCCCTCCGCCGGAAGGTCGGCGAGGGCGGCGGCCCGTACCCAGCCCAACGTCAGAGCGAGGGCGCCAGCTTGCGCTCCACCACGCGCAGCAGCTCCTGCCGCACGCCTTCCAGGGGAAGCTGCTCCAGCACCTCGCCGAAGAACCCGAACACCACCAGCCGCACCGCCTGAGGCTTGGGGATGCCGCGGCTGAGGAGGTAGAACACCTCTTCCTCGTCCAGCTGCCCCACGGTGGCCGCGTGCGAGCAGCGCACGTCGTCCGCCTGGATCTCCAGGTTGGGGAGCGAGTCCGCGCGCGCCCCGTCGCTCAGGATCAGGTTGCGGTTGGTCTGGTACGCGTCGGTGCGCTGCGCCTTTGGGTGCACGCGGATGAGCCCGCGGAAGACGGAGCGGCCCGTGTCGTTCAGCGCGCCCTTGAACAGCAGGTTGCTGCTGGCGTGCGGAGCGACGTGGTCCTGCAGCGTCTGGTTGTCGAAGTGCTGCGTGCCGTCGGCGATGTACAGCCCCAGCATGTCCACGTGGCTGCCCGGCGCCACCAGCCGGCACTGCACGTCCGCCCGCGACACGTCCGCGCCGACCGACGTGTAGAGCGTGGTGATCTTCGCGTCGCGGCCAGCGACCAGGCGGTCCGTGGCCAGGTGGACCACGCCGCGCCCGTACCGCTGCACCTGCGTGTAGACCACCACGGCGGAGTCGTCCGCGAAGATCTCCGCCGCGCCCACGGAGAGCGCCGCCTTCCCCAAATCGTCCGACCCCAGCTCCTCCACGACGGCCACCCGCGCCCCCGCCTCGGCGACGACGAGCAGCCGCCCCAGCGCCGCGGTGCCGCCCTCGCCGATCCACCGGTAGACGCGGAAGGGCACCTCCACCTGCACGTCCTTCGGAACGTAGAGGAACGCGCCGCCGGTCCAGAAGGCGGAGCTGAGCGCCGCGAACTTGCCGTCGTCAGGCGTGACGGCGGTGCCGAAGTGCTTCTGCACAAGCTCCGGGTGCTCACGCGCCGCCGCCTCCAGCGAGGTAAAGATCACCCCCTGCGCCGCCAGGTCGTCGGGGAGCTCGCGCAGCACCACCGACGCGTCCACCTGCGCCAGGCGCGCGGACGCCTCGCCCGCCTCGTCCACCCGCGCGCGCAGGCCGGCCAGGAGCCCCTCGGCGTCGCCCACCGGCACCCGCTCCTCCGCGAACGAGAAGGCGTCGAGCCTGAGCAGCTTCTTGATGTCGGTGTAGCGCCAGTCTTCCAGGCGCGTGCTGGGCATGGGCGTGTCGGCGAACACGGCGTGCGCGCGCATGCGCTGCTCGCGAAGCCAGTCCGTCTCCAGCTTGCGCGCCGTGAGCATCTCCACCTGGTCGCGGGTGAAGACGCCGACGTCGGCGGGCGTGATGGCGGTGGATGTATCGGACACTGTCTTTGTCGGTTTCGTCAGAGTTTAAGCCGTGGTAAAAAGAAGTACCTGGCCCTAGTACCAGGTGCCAAGTAACGAATCACTAGGCACTGGATACTGGGCACCAGGTACTGCCGTTATCCCACGCTGCCTTCCATCTCCAGCTCGATCAGCCGGTTCAGCTCCACCGCGTACTCCAGCGGCAGCTCCTTGGCGATGGGCTCGATGAAGCCGCGCACCACCATGGTGGCCGCCTCGTCCTCGCTCAGGCCGCGTGACATCAGGTAGAACAGCTGCTCGTCGCCGATCTTGCTGACCGTGGCCTCGTGCCCGATCTGCGCGTGCTGGTCTTCGATGTTGATGTACGGATACGTGTCCGTGCGCGCCTGCTCGTCCAGCAGCAGCGCGTCGCATTCCACGTTGCTGCGGGCGTGGTGCGCGCCCGGCTGCACGTGCAGCAGGCCGCGGTAGCTGGACCGCCCGCTGCCGCGCGAGATGGACTTGGACACGATGCGCGACGACGTGTACGGCGCCGCGTGGATCACCTTGCCCCCGGCGTCCTGGTGCTGCCCGTTCCCCGCGTAGGCGATGGACAGGATCTCGCCGCGCGCGCGCTCGCCCACCAGGTAGCAGCTGGGGTACTTCATGGTCAGCTTGCTGCCCAGGTTGCCGTCCACCCACTCCATGGTGCCCTCGCGCTCCACCCGGGCGCGCTGCGTCACCAGGTTGTACACGTTGTGCGACCAGTTCTGGATGGTGGTGTAGCGCATGCGGGCGCCTTCCTTCACCACGATCTCGATCACGCCCGAGTGAAAGCTGTCCTGGCTGTACGAGGGGGCCGTGCACCCCTCGATGTACTGCACCTGGGCGCCTTCTTCCACGATGATCAGCGTGCGCTCGAACTGCCCCATCGCCTCGGCGTTGATGCGGAAGTACGCCTGCAGCGGCATGTCGAGCTTCACCCCTTTCGGGATGTAGACGAAGCTGCCGCCGGACCACACCGCCGTGTTCACCGCCGCGAACAGGTTGTCGCGGAAGGGAACCACCGTGCCGAAGTACTCGCGCACCAGGTCTTCGTGCTCGCGCAGGCCGTCGTCCATCCCCTTGAAGATGACGCCCTGCTCCTCCCACTCCTTCTTGAGCGAGTGGTACACCACCTCGCTCTCGTACTGCGCGCCCACGCCGGCAAGGATGCGGCGCTCCTGGTCCGGAATCCCCAGCCGCTCAAAGGTGTTCTTGATGTTCTCCGGCACCTCGTCCCAGGTCCGGCCCGTCTTTTCGTTGGGACGGATGTAGAAGTAGATCTCGTCGAAGTTCAGCCCCGACAGGTCGCCGCCCCAGGTGGGCCACGGCCGCGCCTGGGCGTGCTTGAGCGCCTTCAGGCGGTTCTGGAGCATCCACTCCGGCTCGCCCTTCTGCGCGCTGATCTCGCGGACGATGTCTTCGTCGAGCCCCTTGCGGCTCTTGAAGACGTAGTCTTCCGCGTCGCGAAAGCCGTACTTGTACTCGTCGAGCCCGAGCGCGGCTACATCTTCGTTGTAAGGCATGGTGCCTCCTTGTAAGTGCGTGAGTGCTTGAGTGCGTCAGTGCGTGAGTGGAATCATTTCCGCACTCACGCACTCACGCACTTACGCACTGACTTCCTCTCTCACCCAGTCGTACCCGCGCTCCTCCAGCTCCAGCGCCAGCTCGGCGCCTCCGGAGCGGATGATGCGGCCGTCCACCATCACGTGCACCCGGTCGGGCGTGATGTAGTTGAGCATCCGCTGGTAGTGCGTGATGAGCAGCACCGCCATGTCCTGCCGCTCGGCCTTGATCTTGTTGATGCCCGCCGTTACGATCTTCAGGGCGTCGATGTCCAAGCCGCTGTCGGTCTCGTCCATCACCGCCAGCGTGGGCTCCAGCATGGCCAGCTGAAGGATCTCGTTGCGCTTCTTCTCGCCGCCGCTGAAGCCGTCGTTCACCGAGCGCTGGGCAAAGGCCGGGTCCATCTCCAGCATGGCCATGCGCCCTTCCAGCTCCTCCTGGAAGTCGAAGATGTCGACCTCTTCGCCGCGTTTGGCGTTCAGCGCCGTGCGCATTAAGTTGGCGACCGAGACGCCGGGGATCTCCACCGGGTACTGAAACGCCAGGAACACGCCCGCGCGGGCGCGCTCGTCGGGCTGCATGTCCAGCACGCTCTCGCCGCGCAGCAGGATGTCGCCGTCGGTCACCTCGTACGCGGGGTGGCCGCTGATCACCTTGCTGAGCGTGCTCTTGCCGGAGCCGTTGGGGCCCATGATGGCGTGGATTTCGCCCGCGTTCAGCTGCAGGTCCACGCCCTTGAGGATCTCCGTGCCGTCCTCGGCGATCTCGGCGTGCAGGTTGGTGATCTTGAGCAGCGGTTCCGCCATCCTGTCAGTCTCCTGGGGTCGTCCGGCGCGCCGGGGCCGGCGTGCGTCGGTCGTCGGTCACGGTGTCCGCCCTCGCATACACCACACGAGGCGGGCGGGTCACCAAGAATGATTCTCCGTATCAACCGGCACCCTAGGTTCCGGCCCTCACCGCGTCAAGGCCGCGGGCCCGCGCGCGTGGGCTCGCCGGGGTCGCAAGTTCCGTGCGGTGCCGCGGCCGTCCACCCTTGCTCATCCCACACCCGGACCGCCGCTTGAATGCGACCGCCCAAGTCCCGCTCCGCGCCTCCGCACCGGGCCCGCGCACCGTGCTGGTGCTGGGGGGCGGGGGGATGAAGGGCACCGCGCACGTGGGGGTGTGGAAGGCGCTGGACGAGGCCGGCATTCGCCCGGACGCCATCGTGGCGTGCAGCATCGGCGCGCTGATCGCCACGGCCATCGCGGGGGGGATGGGGTGGCGCGAGTTGGCGGACGTGGCGCGGGCGCTCACGCGCGAAGACATCGTGCAGATCAACCGCCGCGCGGTGTGGATGGGCGGCGTGCGCGAAGAGGCGGTGTTCAGCGGCGACCACTACAAGGGCTGGATCCGGCGCAACCTGCCGCTCACCTCCTTTGCGGACGCGCAGATCCCGGTCCGGCTGAACGCGGTTTCTCTCGTCGGCTGCGGCGAGGTGTGGTTCGGCAGCGGGGCCATCGAGGACGTGGACCCGGTGGATGCGGTGTACGCGTCGTGCGCCATCCCCATCTACTATCCGCCGCTCCGCTGGAAGGGCGACTTTCTGGTGGACGGCGGCGTGCTGAACGTGCTGCCGGTGGACCAGGCGCTGGCGTGGGGCGCCGAGCGGGTGATCGCGGTGGACGTGGGCTCCGAGATCCAGCCCCCCGCCCCCGACTACTTCGAGCGCGGGATGATCGCCATCCACCA
>JAHWJJ010000450.1 GCA_019348475.1 Gemmatimonadota bacterium
GGTGCCCCTCGGCGTAGTTGTACGGCATCAGGATGCGGCGCAGGTCCGGGTGCCCCCGGAACACGACGCCGAACATGTCGTAGACCTCGCGCTCCAGCCAGTCGGCGGCGCGCCAGAGAAAGTAGACGGTGTCGATCTCCAGCGCGTCCAGCGGCAGCTCGCACTTCACGCGCAGGTTCAGCTTGCGTTCGATGGACCACAGCTGGTACACCACCTGGATGGCGCGCCCGCCGCCGTAGTCCACTGCCGTGAGGTCCTGCAGGAAGTCGTACCCCTGCTGGTCGCGCAGCCACCCCAGCACCTCCGCGGCCCGCTCCGGGGGGATGTAGACGATGTGCTCGTCGCCCGCCACCAGCTCGTGCCGCAGCACCCCCGCGCCGAACTCCTCGCGCAGCGCGTCCACGCTGGGGTGCGGCGGCAGGTCGCCGGCCGGCGGCGGCGCGCCGTCGTCCGGCGCGTCGCTGGGGGCCGGGCCCTGGTCCAGGGAGTCGAGTCCCTTCTTGAAGCCGTCGTCGCTCATCTCGGTGCACAGAAGTGCCTGGTGCCCAGTGCCGAGTTCCTGGCGCCCCTGCTAGGCACCAGGTACTCGGCACTCGGTACTTCTTTCTTCACGGGCTGCGGTCCGAGACCCGCACCACGGCCCCCGTGCTCACCAGCCCGCTCGCGCGGTTCTGGCTGGTGCTGTTGCCGAACGGCAGCGTGATGCGGTCCACCACCTCGCGCGGCAGGTAGCTTCCCGTCTCGGGAAGCTGGTCCACCGCGTTCCACTCGTCTTCCGACGTGGCGGCGCTGCGGCGGATCTTTTCCTGGATCATCAGGATGCCGTACATCAGCCCCTCGGGCCGCGGCGGGCACCCCGGAACGTAGACGTCGACGGGGATGATGGTGTCGATCCCCTGCACCATGCTGTAGACGTCGAACACGCCGCCGCTGGAGGCGCAGGCGCCCATGCTGATGCTCCACTTGGGGCTGGGCATCTGCTCCCAGATCTTCTTGAGCACCGGCGCCATCTTGTAGCTCACCCGCCCCGCGCAGATCAGCAGGTCGGCCTGCCGCGGGCTGAAGCTCATCCGCTCCATCCCGAAGCGGGCCAGGTCGTACCGCGTGGCGGCCGTGGCCATCATCTCGATGGCGCAGCACGCCGTGCCGAAGGGCATGGGCCACAGCGAGTTCTTGCGCGCCCAGTTGACGACGGCGTCCAGCCGGGTGGTGAGAAACCCCGGCTGGCCGTCGAAGATGTTGCCGTCCTGCCGGGTGGCCGGCTGCGTGGTCCCCGGCAGCCCCTGGTGCACCGCGCGCCCCGCGGCGTCCCGCGGCTGGCCTTCGGTGGGATCGTTGCTCGACGGGCGTTCGTTCAGTCCCATTCGAGGGCTCCTTTCTTCCACTCGTAGATCAGGCCCACGGTGAGGATGAACACAAAGATCATCGCCGCCGCGAATCCCCCCCATCCCAGCACCCGGGCCTCGACGGCCCAGGGAAGCAGGAACACCGTCTCCACGTCGAAGACGATGAACAGGATGGCCACCACGTAGAACTTGACCGAGAAGCGCTCGCGGGTGCCGCCCAGCGGCACCATCCCGCTCTCGTACGGAGCGCTCTTGACCTTGGTGGCCCTGCCCGGGCTGAGGACCGTGCTGAGCACCACCATGAAGATGGCGTTCACCACCGAGACCCCCAGCAGGATCAGCACCGGGATGTAGGGGCGGAGCATAGGTCCTGGGCCCTATCCTGAACGGTAGTTTGTGAAATCGTTCACTTGCTCGGAGCCGGGCCAAGATACTGCCCCGCGAAACCCCGGTCAAGCAGACGCGGCGCCGCATTCGCGGCCCCTTGCCGCCCCCCGCGCGCGGGGGTAGCTTGGCGCTCCTGTCCAGGCGATCGGCGGCGGCCTGTACACCCGTTTCCGGGGCGGGTTCGGTCCTCCGCGCGCCAGCCCGCCACACCCCTTCAAGCTCCGTTCCGCGCCATGAGCATACGTTCCGACCGGTGGATCAGACGCATGGCCCGCGAGCACGGGATGATCGAGCCGTTCGAGGACGCGCAGGTGCGCCAGGGCACCATCAGCTACGGCGTGAGCAGCTACGGCTACGACATGCGCGTGGCGGACGAGTTCAAGATCTTCACCAACGTCAACAACGCCATCGTCGACCCCAAGGCGTTCAGCGACCGCAGCTTCGTGCCGTTCGAGGGCGACGTCTGCATCGTCCCGCCCAACAGCTTCGCGCTGGCGCGGTCGGTCGAATACTTCCGTATCCCGCGCAACGTGATCACGCTGTGCGTGGGAAAAAGCACGTACGCGCGCTGCGGCATCATCACCAACGTTACGCCCTTCGAGCCGGAGTGGGAGGGATACGTGACGCTGGAGATCAGCAACACCACGCCGCTCCCCGCGAAGATCTACGCCAACGAGGGGATCGCGCAGGTGCTGTTCTTCGAGGGCGACCCCGAGGGCCCCGAGGTGAGCTACGCCGACCGCAAGGGCAAGTACCAGGGGCAGGTGGGGGTTACGCCGCCGCGGCTGTAGCCCGCCCCCGGCGGCCCTCCCCCGGCGGGCCTGAGAGCGCGCCACCCCCTCCCGCAAACTGCGCGGGAGGGGGGATGAACTTCCAACGGGGTGCCTGCGCCTTCGAAGGGCAGGTGCGCGGGCGGGTTCTTTCCGCTCCCGCACACGCGCGATGCCGGTGCGGGCGCGGAAGGGCACCGTGCGGGAGAGGGGGCCGGGACGGAGATCCAGGCCGTCGTCGTGCAGAGTGAGCCGCGAACCAGAGGCAGCCGATGCTGCTGCAACGCTACGTCCAGAGCCCTACCCCATGACCCAGAGCCCCGTCACCCCCGAGCAGATGGACGCCATCCGCGAGGTGGTGAACATCGGCGCCGGCCACGCGGCCACCAACCTGTCGGCCCTCACCGGCCTCACCGTGATGATCTCGGTGCCGCGCGTGCAGTGGGCGGACCCCGAGGGCCCGCCGCCGCTCCCCGGCACCGGCGACCTGGTGGTGATCACCGTCCCCATCACCGGCGTGAGCGAGGAGGGCGGCGAGCGCGCGTCGCTCATCCTGGCCCGCGAGACGGCGCTGCGGATGGTGGCGCTGATGCTGCGCCGGGACCCCGCCCAGCACCAGGAGGTGGGCGCCTTCGAAAGGTCGGCGCTGAACGAGATGGGGAACATCGTCTGCGCGGCGTACGTGGGCGTGCTGGGCACCTTTCTGGGCAAGGGGGTGCTGATCGGCACGCCCGAGATGCACGTGGGGCCGCGCGACGAGCTGGCGGACCCGGTGCCCAACGGGCTGGTGATCGAGACCGACTTCACCTTCCTGGCCACCACCTTCGAGGGCGTGTTCGTCCTCAGCCACAGCGACGTCTCGTTCGCCTCGCTGCTGGCGGCGCTGGGGTTTGGCGACGTGGGCCGCCCCGGCGGCGCGGCCGCCGCCTGACCCGCCCCGTCCTCCCTCGCATGTCGGACTTTCCCGCGTTCTCGGCCGCGGCACGCCACGAGCACCTGCGCGCCCTGGCGGGCGAGACCTGGGACCTGCTGGTGGTGGGCGGGGGGATCACCGGCGCGGCGGCGGCGCGCGACGCGGCCGGGCGGGGGCTGCGGGTGGCGCTGGTGGACGCCGGCGACCTGGCCCGCGGCACCAGCAGCCGTTCCAGCCGGCTGATCCACGGCGGCCTGCGCTACCTGGAGACGGGCACCCTCAAGCTGGACTTCGATGCGAGCGCGGAGCGGCGC
>JAHWJJ010000078.1 GCA_019348475.1 Gemmatimonadota bacterium
ATCTCGTTCGATTTCGTGCTGTTCCGGGCGCTGCTGTGCCTTGCGGGGCTGGAGGCGGAGGGAACCGTTTCGATGTCCCGGCGGCTGAAGCGGCGCCGCCACAGCCGGGGCGGCGCGGTGGGCGTGGTGGTGGACCGGCGGGGGCGCGTGCTGGGGACGTACCTGGATCCGTTCACGCACCCGCGGCGGGTGGCCCGCATCCACGGCCCCGATTCCCCGTGGAGCCCGCCCGTTACGTGGGGCGAGACGGCGTTCGCGTGGGAGGGGTTCGGCGAAACGGAGGAAGAGGCGCTGGGCGCCGCCAACCGGCTGCGCCGCCGGCACCTGCAGTTGTTCGGCCTGCTGGAGCCCGGGGAAGAAGACGAGAACCGCCCAGAAGGCGGTATCCTCATTCCGCCGGTTGCCTGATCGAGGCAGGCTCCGCGCCGCGCCCCCTCCGCTCGCTCAGGCTCGCACCTCCCCCAAAAAACCGTGGGGGAGGTTGAACGGCGCTTCCGTCCGACTGGCCGTGTCAGTTCAGGATCTCAGAACTGCTGGACGAAGGAAACCCAGAAGCGCTCGTTGAGCCGCGCCAGCCATCCGCGCCGGCTCCACGCCTGCAGGGTGATCTCGCGCGAGTCCTTCAGATCCTCCAGGAACGTCTCGCGGATCTGCTGTCCGAAGCCCTGGTCCAGCACTCCGATCACCGCCTCCTGGTTCAGCTCCTTGGAGCGGACGTCCATGTTGGCGGAGCCCAGCACCGACCAGACCCCATCCACCACCAGCATCTTGGCGTGCATCATGGTGGGCTGGTACTCGTAGATGCGCACCCCGGCCTGGAGCAGCTCGGCGAAGTAGTGCTGCCCTGCCCAGCGCACCATCGGCGCGTCGGTCAGCTTGTTGGGAAGCAGCAGCCGCACGTCGACGCCCTCGCGCGCGCGCTCGGCAAGGATGCGGCGCGTGCTGGCCTCGGGCGCAAAGTACGAGTTGGCCAGGTAGATGGACTCGCGCGCGCAGGCCAGCGAGATGACAAAAAAGGTGCGCAGCGGGTGCGACTGGCTGGCCGGAGAGCTGATGACGTTCACGTGCCGCGACAGCGCCTCGCCGTGGCCGCCGTCGACGGGGGCGGGGGGATAGAATTCGTCGCCCACCAGGATCTCGCCGGTGGCGGTGGCCCAGAGCTGCGTGAAGGCGGACTGCAGGTTGGTGGCAAGGCATCCGGTCACCTGCACCATCACGTCGCGCCAGTGCTCGTGGTCCTGCGCGTCGCCCAGCCAGCGGTCGCCGATGGCGGCGCCGCCGGTGAACGCCACCTGGCCGTCCACCACGATGGCGCGCCGGTGGTTGCGCTTGTGGGCGGACGAAAGCCAGCCGGGGACCAGCGGGTTGAAGAACTCGACCACCGCACCTGCGTCCTGCAGTTCGCGGATCTGCTCCTTCGGCATGCCGTACGCGCCGAAGGCGTCCAGCAGCAGCCGCACCTGCACGCCGGCCCGGGCACGCTCCGCCAGCGCCTGCACCACCTGGTCCGCGGCGCGGCCGGCCTGCCAGATGTAGACCATGAAGTTGATGGTGTGCCTGGCCTCGCCCAGCGCGCGCAGGATCGCCGGAAAGATCTCGACGCCGTTGTTCAGCAGCCGGGCCTTGCCGCCCCGCATCAGCGGCGCGTTCACGGCCCCGCTTACGGCCAGCATGAACGCCTCGCTCCCCACCGCGGGGCGGGCGACCAGCGCCATTCGCCCGGCGCGCTGCAGCCCCCAGAACAGCGTGATGATGGCGCTGACGATGGCGGCCAGGCCGATCACCGCGAACGGCACCAGCCAGACCACGTGGCGCGCGAGAAAATCCGTCATCCGCAAAGGGGGTGTACGGGTGGGATCCGGTCTCCGCCGGCGCGGAATGCAAGCGCCCGGCCGTAAACCTTCGGCCGGGCGTACAGCTTTGCGCCAACAACACGGGCCCGCCTGATCGCGGATGCGACAAAAGAAGGGGGATGCCGCGGCCAGAACGTGCGGAAGCAGGCCACCAGATCGGGCGGGTAGATTCCTCAGTCGGCGCCAGGAGACGTGCCGTCAGCTCGGTCCGGCGCGGCGCCTCCTTCGGAATGACAGACTCTCTTTCCGAAGTCGGTCACCCCCGTTCACCCGTTCACCCGTTCACCCACCCGGGCGGCGGACGGATAGGGAGCGAACGCGGTCACCGCCGGCTGCGCCGCCGGCGCGGTATGCCGGGCGCCGCGCTCCCGCACCACCACCGTCTCCACGATCTTGTCGTGGATCATCTGCCGGTTGCGGTCCCAGTACACCTGCGCGAAGCCGAGCAGCCCCGTCACCAGCCCGGCCGCGTATCCACCGAAGCGTTCGAACGACATCCACAGCGTCATCGGCTGGCCGTTCAGCCGCACCACGCGCACGCCAGCCAGCTTCTTCCCCGGCGTCTGGCCGCGCCACAGGGTCAGGAAGGCCGTGAAGTAGAGGCCTGACCACCCGAACCCGATCCCCAGCTCGTCCAGCACGCGGGTGATGGAGGCCAGAAGGCCGCGGTTCTCCGCGCGCTCCACGCGCCCCGCCAGCTGCTCGTTCTGCCGCTCCGCCTGGCGAAGCTCGCCGCGAAGCGCGTCCAGGCTGTCGCGGGCCAGCAGCGAGGCCAGCCGGGGCTGGACGGCCTGCGCGGCGGCGGTGTCCCCGGCGGCGGTGTACGCGGCGTACGCGCGCGCCAGCGAGTCAGCGCCGGCGGGCCGGGTAGAATCCGGCGCGGCCGGCGCCGCGAGCGCGCGCTGAACCGCGCTCTCCATCCACTCCTGCTCCGCGCCGTCCGCAATGTCCTCCAGCGTTTCGCGGACTTCCCCCTCCTCCATCCCGGCACGGCGGAATCCGCTGGCCAGCTCGCCCGCCAGGCGCTGCGCGTCCTGCTCCGTCCGCGCGTTCTGCAGCGCCGTCACCTGCGGCACCAGCCCCAGCGCCTGCCACGGAGACAGCCCCGCGGTGTCGGCGCGCACGCCTGTCGACAGGCTGGTGGGGACGCCGGGTCGGAACGCGCGGCGCACGCTCTCGACGCCCTTGCTCCACACGCTGGTGGCCACCAGGAAGAGGACGAACGCGCCGAACGCCCGCATGCCGAAGCGCACGGCCCTGCCCAGCGGCCGCGTGCCCGTGCCGGCCATGCGCGCGGAGAGGCGGAACGCGAACCACCCCGTCGCCACCCCCAGCAGCACCGGCCCGGCCGCCTTGACCAGGATGGCCACGATCAGCAGGTCCAGCAGCATGGCCGCCAGCCGCCGCGAGGGGCGCGCCAGGGGCAGGCCGATGATGGCCGGGCTCACCTGGAACGAGTCCGGGGTGATGACGTAGCTGGAGTTCTTCGACGGAGGCATACGGAGCTGCTGGAGAGGCTCTGGACGGGTGGAGCGCGGGGAGTAGGTCGCTGCAGGTGGGGCCGAGCGGCAAATCTAAATCCGGACGCCACTTACGTCCAGTGCGCCCGTTCCCCCACGCCGGCGCGGCGCCTCCTTCGGAATGACAGACTCTCTTTCCGAAGTCGGTCACGCCCCTTCACCCCTTCACCCGTTCACCCGTTCACCCGTTCACCCGTGCCGGCCATCCATACTCATGGGCCCTGCTGCGCGGCGGCGGGGGCGTAGCCGATGCACTGCAGCACGGGCGTGCGGGGATACTTCGGAAAGCGGGGGTCGGCGTCGGAGAGCTGGCAGAGAAAGAAGCGCGAGCCGCGGCGCGTGTCGACGGTCCGCACGTTGGCGCACGACTCGCACAGGCCCGCGGGCGGCGCGTAGGGCCGGCTCATGCGTCGCGCCCCGCGGGCCGGGGCGCGGCGTCCGGCTCCGCCCGCGGCTTCCACGCGCCGGAGAGCGAATAGCTGAAGTACAGGAACACGGCCCCGAACCCCAGGAAGAGGAGGACGCGGAAGAGCGGGTCCAGCCGCTCCAGGTCCACCAGGAACAGCTTGGCCACGGTGGCCAGCAGGGTCCAGACGGCGACCCGCTCGACGGTGGGCCACTCCCGCCGCATCGCCAGCAGCAGCAGCCCCAGCGCGTAGGCGCCCCACGCGATGGTCGCGTAGCCCTGGCCGCCGTCCAGCTGCGCCAGCTGCCGCCACGCCCACCCCAGCACCGCCACGTGCGCCCACACGCGGTACGCCAGCATGGCCCTGCGCGTGCGGACCACGTACGAGATGGCGAAGCCGGCCGCGATGGCCGCCAGGTCCGCGGCCACGCGGGGCGCGCCCACGTCTCCGTTCTCCACCAGGCGGAACAGCACCCAGGCGCCCACCGCGGTAAAGCCGCGGTGCGCCAGCCAGCGGACCGCCGGGCCGGCGCCGTGGGCGGCCAGCAGGTGCAGCGCCAGCGCCTGCGCGGCCAGCGCCACCAGCAGCGCCTCCCCCTCCAGCGCGCCGAAGCACCCGGCCGGCAGCAGCACCGCCGCGGCGAACAGGAGCACCCGCGCCAGCCGTCCGTCCGCCGCCCACAACGCCCACGCCGCGGCCGCGTAGACGGCGGCGGCGCCGGCGGCCAGCGCACCCCACGCGTCCGGCTGCATCCGCCACACCAGACCCGTGGTCGCCACGAACATGGCCGGGGCGGCGAGGGACACGCCGTACCAGTGCAGCGCATCCGCGTCGCGCCAGCGGCGCTCGTGCGGCTGCCCGTCGGCCGAGGCGCGGCGTGCGGCGGCGATGGAGGCCACGCGGCGGGCCAGCGGCAGCACGCCCAGCACCATCCACGCGAAGAAGGCGGCGCCCTGCATCCACCCCCGCGCACCGGCCGACGCGACCAGGGCGGCGGAGAAGGCGTTGGCGTACGACGCCAGGAGAACCCAGCCGAACGCCATGGACGTCCACAGCACCGACCGCCACCCGCGGCGCAGGTACGGCACCACGGTCCACGCCAGCACGGCCGAGGTGTACAGCGCCAGCCCGCGCGGCGACGCGTACGAGATCCCCAGCACCAGCGGCGTACCCAGCCCGCCGAACGCGCCCACGATGGCGAGCGCCGGCTGGCTGCGCCACAGGGCCAGGACGAAGGCGCCCGCGGTGATCGCCACCATTCCCGCGAAGGCGGCCCCGTAGCCGATCAGCGCGTACAGGTTGAACGCCGCCCAGCCGGTCAGGTAAAAGGCCGCGATCCCCCCGCCCAGCAGCACCGAGCCAAAGCGCCGCCCCTCGTCCATCCGCAGCCCCAGCACCGTGAGCACCGCGCCCACCGCCGCGCCGAAGCCCACGCGCACGGCGGGGGTGAGCCACCCCATGTCGATCGAGTAGCGGAACAGCAGCGCCACCCCCAGCAGCAGCAGGACGATCCCCAGCCGGTTGAGCCACGTCTGCCCGTCCCAGGCGAGCGGGCTCGACCCCTCGTCCGGCATCCATTCCCGGGCGCGGTCCGCGACGGTGTGGCGGATGCGCCTGCGGTCCGGCGGCAGTTCGGTGTGGACAGCCGCGGGCGGGGCCGCATCCGCCGGAAGCGGCGGAAGGCGGCGGCTGAGCTCCTCCACCCGCCGCTCGAGGCGCTCCAGCCGCTCGTTCAGCGACTCGTCATCCAATCGGCTCATACGTCGTGCTCGGGGTCTCGGATTGGATCGCCTCCTCCGCCTCCATCCACCGGCGCACGCCCTCCGGCACCGGCGGCGGCGCCAGGCTCCACGGGGACGCGTCCACCAGCTGCTGCGGCGCCACCCGCCCCGCCGGCCCCACGAACGCCGCGCGGACCAGCGCCCGCGCCACCTCGTCGCCGCCGCGGGTAAAGCGCTGCTCCAGGTAGAGCCAGCGCTCGTCCCAGCACAGCAGCCGCGTGTGGATGGCGAACCGCTCCCCCAAGCGCAGAGCCCGGCGGTAGCGGATGGTGAGCGACGCGACCACCGGGTTCCACCTGCGCCGCCGCAGCTCGCCCACCACGCCGATCCGGAGCATCAGGTCCACACGGCCCAGGTCCATCAGGGTCAGGGCGCGCCCATTGTTCAGGTGAAGGTTGAGGTCCAGGTCGGTGGGGAGCACGCGGGCCTGGATGACGGATTCATCCAGCGGCCCCAGCCGCGGCCCGCGCCGCGCGCGCAGGATGACGAGCAGCAGCCGGAAGATCAGGTTCATGCGCGGCGGGCGGGTGGTTTCGAAGTGTGCGATGGAATATAGCCGGGCGACGGCGGATGGGGCAGACGATGCGGATCGGCCGATCGGGCGGATCGCCCGGGGGTGTGCTATCTTTCCGTTCATCAGATGGTCTGCCCCCTCATACCAGCGTCGCGCCATGCCCCTGCTCGCGAACCGCCTCACCCACCGCGGGGCGCTGATCCTGGCGTGCCTCGCGGCACTCATTCCCGCCGCTCTTTGCGGTCAGGAGGCCGTCGGACCGGGCGCACGGGTGCGCATCCTGGCGCCGGCCACGGCGGACACGCTGATCACCGGCACCGTCGCGGCCATCGACTCGGCCTCGCTGCTGCTGGCGGCGGATTTCGACACGGCGGGCGCGCACGTGCCGCTGGCCCACATCCGGCGCCTGGAGGTGGCGCAGGACCCGGCGCACGGACGCCGCCGGGCCGGCCTCTGGGGCCTGCTGCTGGGCGGGGCGGCCGGCTATGCCCTCATGTCATCCAGATGTTCCGACGGCTGGGGGTGCGACGACTACCGCGCGGCGGGCGTCGTGGGCGGCGCCGCGGTGGGAATGCTGCTGGGCGGACTGTTCGGCCGAGGCTCCGGCGGCGACTCGTGGCGTACGGTCCCGGTGCCCGGCCACGGCGCGCCCTGAACGCCGGCCGTCAGCGCCCTCGCGCCTCCACGTCCCACACCTCCACCACGTCGTCGCCGCGGACGCCGTACAGGCGCTCGTGCAGGTTGACCGACACGCAGACGTGGTTGGGGACGATGCGCACCCGCTCGCCGATCCGCGGCCTCCAGCCGGTACGCGACAGGTCCAGCAGCCCGTGCTCCTCGGAGACGAACTTCACCACGATCTCGGGGCGGTCGAGGAGCGCGCCGTAACCGGCGGTGTCGGCGCGGATCTCTTCTTTCGACAGCGCCTTGGAGCCGGCATCCACCACCGCCTGTCCGGGCACGGCCACGGAGACGACGGTCGCCAGGACGGAGTACGCGTTCTCGTCCCACCCGCAGGCGCCGATCTCGGCCGTGGTGCGGTCGTTGAAGATGCTGGTGCCCGGCCGGACTTCGGTGAGCCCGGCGACCTGGTGCGAGCGCCAGAAGGTGGGGGTCGATCCGCCGCTCACCACCTCCGGCGCCACCCCCGCGCCGTGCAGCGCCTCCAGCACCCCACCGATCCGGTCCGACAGCGCGCGGATCGCCTCGTCCTGCCGCTCCACCGCGTCGCGGACGTGGCCGGGGTAGAACATGACGCCGCGATACTCCACGCCCGCCTCGTCCGCGGCGGCGCGGGCCAGCGCCACGGCGTCCGCGGCGGACTGCACGCCGACGCGCCCCATCCCGGCGTCCACCTCCACCAGGACGCCGACCCGGCGCCCCGCCTGGCGCGCCGCCCGTGCCAGCCCGCGCAGCGCCTCCGCCGAGTCCAGCCCCACGGTCAGCCGCACGCGCTCCGGCAGCGCCATCAGCCGCTGCAGCTTCGCCGCTCCGACGGGCGGATACGCGAGCAGCAGGTCGTCGACGGTCCGGGCCATCACCTCCGCCTCGCGCGGGGTGGCGACGGTGAGGCCGACGGCGCCGGCGCGCACCTGCTCCGCGCCGAGGGCCGGGCTCTTGTGCGTCTTGGCGTGCGGGCGCCACGCCAGCCCGTGCGCGCGGCAGTACTCCACCGCGCGGCGCAGGTTGGCGTGCATGCGGTCCACGTCCACTAGCGGGACGGGCGTATCGAGGTCGTGGATGGTGCCCGGCATACTGCGTCGCAATCCAGGGGAAGCGCTTCTGGTCCAGAAGGTACGGCGCGCCTCGGCGAACAACAATCACGCGGAGGACGCGGAGGAACGGAGAGAGGGCGCGGAGAGAAAGAATCCAGCCTCCGCGTCCCCTCTCACTTCCTCCGCGTCCTCCGCGTGAAAAAATCCTTAGCGGCCCGACGTGCGGAGCTTTACCGGCCCACGATTCCCGCACTCCCGCACTCACGCACTCACGCACTTCAGTACCGCCGCTCGCCACGCAGGATCGGGTCGTCCGGGTCCAGCACGCCGTGCTTGATCTTGAGGTGCTTGTTCTCGCGCCGGAACGCCAGCTGCTCGGTCATGCGCGCCAGGATCTCCTGGTCCACGGTATCGTCGGTGGGCGCGGCCTGCTTGAGGTCGCGGCCCTCCTTCTCGACCGGGCGGGCCAGGATCTTGTCCATGTTCTCCGCAAAAAAGCGCTGCTCGCCGCTCCAGTCGTGGTGCTCCACCCGCTGGCGGATGGCCTCCACGTCGCCGGCCAGGTCCTCGGGAAAGTTCAGCAGCCACAGCCCCTCGGGGTCGCGCTGTCCCTCCGTCTCGATGAGCACGCGATACAGCCGCCGGTAGTCGGGGTCCTCGAACTCGTCGGGGCCCACGAACTTGGCGCACTCCTCCACCCAGCGCTCGGAGTGGAACATCATCATCAGCAGGTCGCGCTCGGCGCCCATGCGCAGGCGCTTTTCGGGGCTGGAGCGCTGCTCCCGCGGGTCCCGGCGCGGCTCGTAGCGCGACAGGTCGGCCTGAAAGCGCGGCCCGCCGCGCGCCTCGCGCTGGCGCCGCCGCTGGTCGTGCACCTCGCCAAAGGTGCGCGGCTGCTCGGTGACGGCGTTGGCCTCCGCCTCCAGCGTCTCTACCGGCACCGAGGTGCGGTCGCTGATGCGCTTCAGGTACAGCCCCCGGACCACCGCGTCCCGGGCCGCGCGGACGGTGGGAAGAAGGACGTCGATCGCGCGGCGGGTGCCCTTGATGCTGGTGAACAGTCCCTTGCGCTCCAGCAGCTGGAGCTTGCGGTCCATCACGTCGATGGCGTCGGCCAGGTAGCGCCGCAGCGCGTCGGCACCGTGCGCGCGCACCAGCGAATCGGGGTCCTCGCCCTCGGGGAGCGTGGCCACCAGCACCTCCACCCCCGCGCGCAGCAGCTGGTCCCCGTTGCGGAAGGTGGCGCGCAGGCCGGCCTTGTCGCTGTCGTACAGCAGGATGGCGCGCGAGGTGTAGTTGGCGATGAGCGCCGCCTGCTCCTCGGTCATGGCCGTCCCCAGCGGCGCCACCACGTTCGCCACGCCGTGCGCGGCGAGCGAGACGTAGTCCATGTACCCTTCCACGACCAGCGCCACCTCTTCCCGGCGGATGGCGCCGCGGCTCCACCCCAGCCCGTACAGCGTGCGCCCCTTGCTGTAGACGGGCGACTCGGGGGAGTTGAGGTACTTGGGGACGTGCTCCTCCACCTGCTCCAGCACCCGGCCGCCGAACGCCAGCACCCGCCCGCCCAGGTCCTCGATGGGAAAGATGACGCGGCCGCGGAAGGCGTCGTACGGCTCCCGTCCCGTCTTCCTGGCCTCCTTGACCAGGCCGACGGTGAGCAGGTCCGCGGTGTGGAAGCCGGCCCTGCGCGCCGCCGTGCCCAGCGCGTCCCACTCTTCCGGGGCCCACCCCAGCCCGAAGCGCTCGATGGTTTCCGCCGTGATGCCGCGGCCCTCCAGGTACTCGCGCGCGCGCTCCCCGGCGGGCGAGGCGAGCTGTTCCCGGAACCACTGCGCCGCGAACCCGTTCACCTCGTACAGCACGCGGTTGGGGTCTTCTTGGCGGTCGCGCTGCTGCTCGCGCTCGTCCGGCACCTCCACCCCCACCCGGGCCGCCGTCCAGCGCACCGCCTCGGGAAAGGTCATCCCGAGGTGCTTCATCATGAAGTTGTAGACCGTCCCCGCCTCGCCGCAGACGAAGCACTTGTAGAACCCCTTGGCCGGGTCCACGGAGAAGTTGGGGCCCTCGCCGCCGTGCAGGGGGCACGGGCCTCGCCAGGTCTTCCCGGTGCGCTTGAGGCGCGTGTGTTCCGAGAGGATCTCCACGAGGTCGGCGCGCTGCCGGATCTCTTCGACGAGGTGGTCCGGGATGGGCAAGGGGAAGTGCGTTAGTGCGTTAGTGCGAAAGTGCGAAAGTGCGAAAGTGCGAAAGTGAGCGCGAAACCGTGCGAGCGCGCGAGTGCCTCACTCCCGCACTCACGCACTCACGCACTCACGCACTTCTTTTCACGCGAACTCCACCACCGTCACGCCCGTGCCGCCTTCGAACAGCTCGCCGGCGCGCTGCACGGTGACGCGCCGGTCGGTTTCCAGCAGCTTGCAAACGTGGGCGCGCAGCGCGCCCGTGCCCTTGCCGTGGATGATGCGGAACGACGGCAGCCCCGCCATGATGGCGCTGTCCAGCGCGCGGCCCAGCACCACGTCCACCTCCTCCGGCCGCATCCCGCGCAGGTCCACCTCCGGCCGCGCGTCCGCGCTGGCGCTCAGGTACCCGGCGCTGGGGCGCGGGCGCGGGTCCGCCTGCTGGTCGCCCGGGGCCAGCGGCGTCAGGTCTTCCCGCGGCAGCAGCAGGCGCATGGCGCCGGCCTCCACCATCGCCTTGCCGTCGCGCACGTCCACGATGGTCCCCGTGCGCCCCAGCGACTCGATGCGCACCCGCAGCCCCGGCTCCAGCGCCAGCGGCGCGCGGGCGTGGCCCTTCCCGGGACGCGCGGCACGCTCGGCGGGCTGCTTCTCCCGCTGGCGGGTGGCGGCCTCCTCCACGCGGCGGCGGGCGGCGCGGGCCGCTTCCTCCAGTCGGTTCGCGTCGGCCGCGTCGCGCACCTCGCGGATGGCGGCCTCCACCTCCGCCCGCGACTGCAGGAGCAGGTCGCGAGCCTGCTGCCGCGCGCGGCGCTCGGCGTCCTTCTCCCGCTCCTTCAGCTCGCGCTCGCGGCGCTCCAGCGTTGCGCGCAGCTGCTCCGTCCGGGCCAGCTGCCGCGCCAGCTCGTCCGTCTGGTCCGCGAAGCGCTGCTCCCTGGCCTCCAGGTCCAGCAGCAGCTTCGCCACGTCGCGCTCCCCCGCGGGAAGCGTGGCCTCCGCTTCTTCCAGCAGCCGCGGCTCCAGCCCCAGGCGGCGGGCGATCGCCAGCCCGTAGGAGCGGCCGGGGATCCCCTTGAGCAGCCGGTAGGTCGGCTGCAGCCGGTCCGCGTCGAACTGCAGCGACGCGTTCACGATCCCCCGCTCCTCCGTCGCCAGCAGCTTCAGCTGCCCCAGGTGCGTGGTGGCGACGGTAAAGCAGGAGCGGCGCGTCAGCTCCACCAGCACCGCGCGGGCGAGCGCCGCCCCCTCCTGCGGGTCGGTGCCGCTGCCGATCTCGTCCGTCAGCACCAGCGACTGCCAGTCGGCCCCGTCCAGCACCTCCCGCAGGTTCTTCAGGTGGGCCGAGAACGTCGAGAGCGACGCTTCGATGCTCTGCTCGTCGCCCACGTCCGCGAACACGTCGCGAAAGACGGGGAGTCGCGTCCCCGGCCCTACCGGCGGCACCACCCCGCTCTGCGCCAGCAGCGAGATCAGCCCCATCGCCTTGAGCAGCACCGTCTTGCCCCCGGTGTTGGGGCCGGAGATCAGCAGCGTACGCTGGCCCCGCTCCATCCCCAGGTCGAACGGAACGACGTCGGCGGACCTGGCCTGGAGGATGGGGTGGTAGCCGCGGAGGACCACGTACTCCTCCGTCCCCGCGTCCAGGATGGCCGGCGCGCGGCCGTCCACGCGCAGCGCGTAGCGGGCGCGGGCGTACAGCGAGTCCAGCGCCACCAGCGCGTCCAGCGAGGCCAGGAGTTCCGGCTGCAGCGGGCGCAGGCGGGCCGTCAGCTCGCGCAGGATGCGGGTGACCTCGCGCGCCTCCTCGGCCTCCAGGGTGCGCAGGCGGTTCATCATCTCCACCGCGGCGGGCGGCTCCACGAACAGCGTTGCGCCCGTCGACGACTCGTCGTGGACGATGCCGCCCACCTCGCCCCGCCCCTCGCGCCGCACCGGGATCACGTAGCGCCCCTCGCGCACCGTCACCGACGCGTCCGACACCTGCAGGTGCGCGGGCAGCGAGGCCATGTACGAAGACAGCCGCTCCACCAGCCGGTTGCGCGCGCCCTTGATCTCACGCCGCAGCCGGTACAGCGCGGGGCTGGCCTCGTCGCGCACCAGCCCGGCGTCGTCCAGCGTGCGCGCGATCTCGGTCTCGTCCTTTTCCCGCTCCAGCAGCCCGCCGGCGATCAGCGA
>JAHWJJ010000079.1 GCA_019348475.1 Gemmatimonadota bacterium
GCCGCCGTACGCCTTGCGGGTGATGATGGTCACCTTGGGCACCGTGGCCTCGCAGAAGGCGTACAGGAGCTTGGCGCCGTGGCGGATGATGCCGCCGTGCTCCTGCGCCACGCCGGGAAGGAAGCCGGGCACGTCCTCGAAGGTAAGCAGCGGGATGTTGAACGAATCGCAGAAGCGGACGAAGCGCGCCGCCTTGACCGCCGCGTCGATGTCCAGCACCCCCGCCAGCACCGCCGGCTGGTTGGCCACGATGCCGATGGAGTGCCCGCCCGCGTGCGCAAAGCCGCAGAGGATGTTGGCCGCGTAGTCCGCGTGCACCTCGTAGAACTCGCCGTCGTCCACCACGCGGCGGATGACGTCGTGCATGTCGTACGGCCTGCCGGGGTGGTCGGGGACAATGTCCAGCAGCTCCTCGTCCGCCCGGTCGAACGGGTCGTCCGTGGGCCTGCGGGGCGGGTCCTGCGCGTTGTTCTGGGGGATGAACTCGAACAGGTGGCGAATGCGGTGCAGGCACTCCACCTCGCTCTTGAGGGCGAAGTGCGCCACGCCGGACTTCGCGGCGTGCGTGGCGGCGCCGCCCAGCTCCTCCATGGTCACGTCCTCGTGCGTCACCGTCTTCACCACGTTGGGGCCGGTGACGAACATGTAGCTGGTCCCCTGCACCATGTAGATGAAGTCGGTGATGGCTGGGGAGTACACCGCGCCGCCCGCGCACGGCCCCAGGATGGCGCTGATCTGCGGCACCACGCCGGAGGCCAGCGTGTTGCGCAGAAAGATGTCGGCGTAGCCGCCCAGCGACACCACGCCCTCCTGGATGCGGGCGCCGCCGGAGTCGTTCAGCCCCACGACCGGCGCCCCGTTCTTGAGCGCCAGGTCCATGATCTTGACGATCTTTTCCGCGTGCGTCTCCGAGAGCGAGCCGCCGAACACGGTAAAGTCCTGCGAGAACACGTAGACCAGGCGCCCGTGGATGGTGCCGTATCCCGTCACCACGCCGTCGCCCAGGTATTTTTCCCGGTCCAGGCCGAACTCCGTGGCGCGGTGGACGACGAAGCGGTCCAGCTCCACGAACGAGCCCTCGTCCAGCAGCACGTCCAGCCGCTCGCGGGCGGTAAGCTTCCCGCGCTCGTGCTGCGCCTCGATGCGCTTTTCGCCGCCGCCCAGTTCCGACTGGCGGCGCAGCTTTTCCAGGTGCTCCAGCTTTTCCCGCATCGACATCGCCGCTCAGCCCGTGCTCTGCTGGTGGTCCCGCGCGCCGGACCCGCCCGCCGGGTCCGCAAAGGGCGGCCAATCTAACAGGCGCACCGCCTCCGCGCACGGCGGCGGCCGGAGAACGAGCACAGGCGCCCAAACCACCCCGGCGCCGAGATCGCCGCGCCCGCGAAAATCCTTGCCCAGGCGTGCCTCCGTCCGTAACATGGCCGGTGCGGACGTGTCCGCGAGTCCCCGCCGAAGTCCCCACCTTTCCCCCAGGAGAACCGAATGGCGAGTTTGACCGAGCGCATGATCGGCGCGGCGATGCTGAACGTGGCGACGTACGAGGAAGTGGAGGCGGACCAGACCGCTACCTCGCAGGCGGCCATCGTGGTCGCCATCGTGGCCGTGGCCGGCGCCATCGGCAACTACTTCCGGCACGGCGGGCGGGGGATCATCGGCGCAGTGATCGCCGCGTTCCTGGGATGGCTGCTGTGGGCGGGCATCACGTACTTCATCGGCACGCGGCTCTTCGGCGGGACCGCCACCATGGGCGAGATGCTGCGCACGCTGGGGTTCGCGCAGTCGCCGGGCGTGATCGCCATCCTGGGGATCATCCCCTTCCTGGGGTGGCTGATCATGGTGGTCATCGCCATCTGGCAGCTGGTGGCGGGGATCATCGCCATCCGCCAGGCGCTGGACTTCACCACGGGCAAGGCCATCCTCACCGCGCTGATCGGGTGGGTGATCGTGTGGATCATCACCGCCGTCCTGTTCGCCAGCCTGCTGGGCGGCGCAATGGCGGGAGTGCGCTGAGCCGTTCCGCTGGCGGCCGGAAAAAGGCGCGGAGCCGGGGCTCCGCGCCTTTTTCGGTCTCGGGCCCCCCGCGGGTTCCCGAGCGGTTGTACGAGATGTCCAGCTCCCATGGGCGTGCGGACTGGAACGAGAATCCGCCTGCTCAGCACCGCTCGCGGAGGCACGGATCGGGTGACGCCCGCAACATGGGACGCTCGCGCTCGTAGCGGGGATCCAGCTCCGGGTACGCGCGGGACCCTCTGTCCATGGACCACTGGATCGGCAGGTCCGCCCACACCGGCACCGGCCGGCCATTCACACGTGCCGGTGAAAAGCGGAGGACCCGCATCGCGCGGATCGTCGCCTCATCGAACCCATGATGCGTCGAATGCGTGACCACGTGGTCACTCGTCGTTCCGTCCGGCTGCACCCGGAACCGCACCTGCACGGTACCCGTAGCGCTGGCGCTCACGAGCGCGGCGGGATACTCGCGCCACAGCGCCTGCTCGAACCTCCGGAGGTTCAGCGGGCGCGGCAGCACGTCCACCTCGTTCAGCTCGTAGCCGTTCACGCTGTCACCGGCCGCGGCGGACGCGGACCCCGGCTGGCCCCATTCCAGGGGCACCTCCATCCACACCCAGACGCGCTCTCCCCCACGCTGTGCCGGCTCGAACCGCAGCCGCCGGACGGCATCCAGCGAAACGGCCTCGAAGCGGGCGTCGGTAGACTCGATGACGTGAGGATACTGAGGCCGCCCGGACGCATCGACGGCGAACCGCACCACGACTTCCGCGCTCGCGCGCGCCTCTCGCAGCTCCCGCGGGTACAGCTCCCGGAGCGCCGCCTCGAACGCCGAATAGTTGCGCGGCAGCGGCCGGACGTCCGCCTCTTCCACGTCGTACACGCGGATGGACTCCGGCAGCTGCGGCACGGCGGCCGCGGCGGTCGGCGCCGGTTCCGCGCGCCAGGTGATCGGCTGCTCCACGCGCACCGGCACCGCGCGCCCCTGCACCTGCGCCGGCGTGAACCGCAGCAGCGACACCGCCTGCACGCTGGGCGCGTCGAACGCGGAATCGGGGGTGGACAGCACGCGGACGTCCGCCGGCAGCCCATCGGGACGCACCACGAACGCGAGCTGCACCGTGCCACCCACTCCGGACTCTAACAGGTTGGCCGGATAGCTGTCCCGCAGGGCGGCGGCGAAGTCGGCGGCGTTCTGCGGCTGCGGAAGCACCTCCACCTCGTGCAGCTCGTAGATGCGGGCGGAATCACGCGGCGCCTGCTGCGCGGCACAGGGCGCGGCGGCAGCCAGGGCGAGGAGGACGGCTAGAGATCGCATGTCTGGAGGTTCGCGGATGGTCGTTCCGGGCGGGGCGAAATTCCACGCCCGCTGAGACTGCGGCGGGAACTACGAGTGCAGGCGCGGCAAAGTGTCAGATACGTGCGCGCAGCCGTACGCAGTAGGCCATAACGTAGTACCGAATGGCCCGGTTGAAAAGCCCCGTCCTTGCGCGTGACGCCGCGGCCGAGCGGCGTGGAGGGGTTGCCGGCCGGCACTCGATCCGCGGCCAACTGCACGCCACCCGGCGCGAGAGGACGCGGAGAGTTCCGTCCGTTCTCCGCGTCCTCACTCCCTTCCTCCGCGTCCTCCGCGCGATGCTTCAGGGGGTCTGCACGAACACCGGAGGATCTGGTACGACAGTCTCGCCGTTCATGTCACCCAGACAGTGATCGGGACGGGGCAAGAAAAAAGGGCGCGGAGCCGAAGCTCCGCGCCCTTCCTGCCTGCCGCCCAGGGAGCCAGGCTTACGCCTGCTGTTCCTCGGGCGCCGCGTCGGAAGCCGGGGCCTCCTCGGCGCTGGCCGTGGTCTCGCTCCCCTCGTCGGGCGACGGGGCAGACTCCGCGGCGGGAGCCTCGGCCGTCACCTCGGCGGCCTCGTCCGACACCGGCGCGGCGGCCGGCGCCTGGGCCTCGGGGGCCTCGCCGGCGACCGTGGCGGTGTCACCGCCGGCCGCCGCCTCCTCGCCCTCGCCCGCCGCCGGAGCGGCGGGGGTGGCCAGCTGCACGAACTGCGGCTCGCCGCCCTCGAACTTGGGCACCCGCACCACCTCGCAGACGATGCGGTGGTTGGCCGCGTCGACCTCGCTGATACGCATGTCCAGCACGTCGCCCTCGGCGAACACGTCCGCCGGGTTCTGCAGGCCGGTCACGCCGATCTGCGAAACGGGCACGAAGCCCTCGACGTCGTTGCCCAGGTCCACCGCCACGCCCTTGTCCTGCAGGCGGCTGATGGGACCGGCGATCTCCTGGCCCACGTGGTACTGCTGGGCGATGTCGCCCCACGGATCGTCCTGGGTCTGCTTCAGGCCCAGCGAGATGCGCTTGTTCTCGGCGTCCACGCCCAGGATCACCACGTCCACGTCGTCGCCCTTCTTGACGACCTCGGACGGGTGCTGGATGCGCTTGGTCCAGCTCATGTCGGAGATGTGCACCAGGCCGTCGATCCCCGGCTCGATCTCCACGAAGGCGCCGAAGCTGGTCAGGTTGCGCACCTTGCCGCTGAGGCGCGTGCCCACCGGGTACTTGGCCGGCAGCGCGTGCCAGGGGTCCTCCTCGATCTGCTTCATGCCGAGCGAGATCTTTTCGCCCTCCGGATCCACCTTCAGGATCACGGCCTCGATCTCGTCGCCCAGCGTCACGATCTTGGACGGGTGGCGCACGTTGCGGGTCCAGCTCATCTCGCTGATGTGCACCAGCCCCTCGACGCCCTTCTCCAGCTCCACGAAGGCGCCGTAGTTGGTGATGGAGACCACCCGCCCGCGCACGCGGGCGCCCACGGGGTACTTGGCCTCGACATCCTTCCAGGGGTACTCCTGCAGCTGCTTGAGGCCCAGCGACAGGCGCTCGCGCTCCCAGTCGATGTCCAGCACCTTCACGTCCAGCTCGTCGCCGATCCCCACCACCTCCGACGGGTGGCCCACGCGGCCCCACGACATGTCGGTGATGTGCAGCAGGCCGTCCATGCCGCCCAGGTCGATGAACGCGCCGAAGTCGGTGATGTTCTTGACCACCCCCTTGCGAACCTGCCCGACCTCCAGCTCCTTCTTGAGCTTGTCGCGCTTGATCTCGCGGTCGGCCTCCAGCAGCACGCGGCGGCTGACGACGATGTTGCGCCGGCGCTTGTTGAGCTTGATGATCTTGAAGTCGTAGCTTTCGCCGATCAGGTCCTCGATGTTGGGGACCCGGCGCAGGGCGATCTGCGACCCCGGCAGAAAGGCGTCCACCCCCATCAGGTCCACCGTCACGCCGCCCTTGATCTTGCGGGTAAGGGTGCCGGTGACCGCGTCGCCGCCCTCGTACGCCACCCGGATCTGCTCCCACACGCGCAGGAAGTCGGCCTTCTTCTTGGAAAGGACGACGACGCCGTCCTCGTCCTCCAGGTTCTCCAGGAAGACCTCGACCTCGTCGCCGATCTGCAGCGAGTCGGGGTCCTTGAACTCGTCGCGGGTAACCGCGCCCTCGCTCTTGAAGCCCAGGTCCAGGATCACCGCCTTGTCGGTGATGCGCAGCACCTTGGCCTTGACGATCTCACCCTCCTCGATGTTGCTGAGGGTGGGCTCGTACATGGCCAGCAGCCCCTCGTACTCCTCGGAGGTGTACTCGTCCTCGTCGAAGAGGTCGGGGCGAATGCCCAGCGAGCGCGCGCGCTCGGCGATCTGCTCGATGGTAAGCTCGCTGCCCCAGCTCTTGCGGGGCTGCTCGGCAACGGCGATGCCGCCGTCCTCGCGCGAGAACTGCTCTTCGGTCACGTCTGCCATGCGGGGGGATGTCTCCTGTAACGCGGCCTCCGGACGGGTAAGGCGCCGGCGCCGGTTCGGGGTGGTCGGGTGGTCCGGACGCAAGTCCGGGGAAACAGAACAAGTTACGGAATTTGTTCGTGCGGGTCAACCCCGCACCGCTCCCGCGCAAGGGCTACGATGCGCTCCACCTGCTGGTCGAAGCTGAGCCCCGTGGTGTCGATGACCACGGCGTCGTCGGCCTGGCGCAGCGGGGCCGTTTCGCGGCCGCTGTCGATGGCGTCGCGCCCCTGCAGCAGCGCGGCCTCGGCGCGCACCTCCTCCAGCGGCGGGTCCGCCACCCCCTGCTCGCGCAGGCGGCGCCGCGCGCGCTCCTCGGCGTCGGCGATCAGGTAGGCCTTGAGTTCCGCGTCGGGAAACACCACGGTGCCGATGTCGCGCCCGTCCGCCACCAGCCCGCCGCGCGCGCCGGCCTCGCGCAGCGCGTCCATCAGCCACGCGCGGACGGCGGGGATGGCGGCCATCCGCGACACGTGCGCGTTCACCTGGTACGAGCGGATCTCCCCGCCCACGTCCTGGCCGCCGATGGTCATGGTGTAGCCGCGTTCCGCGGGGCGGCCGTGGACGTCCAGCCGGTCCAGCTGGTCGGGGGTGAGCCGCGGCCACCCGTCGGGGTGGATGCCGGCCCGCAGCGCGGCCAGGGTGATGGCGCGGTAGAAGGCGCCGGAGTCCAGGTGCCGGTATCCCAGCCGCGCGGCGACCGCCCTGGCCGTGGAGCTCTTCCCCGACCCCGCCGGGCCGTCCAGCGCGATGATGATCCCATCCGGGCGTGTGGTATGGCTCATCCGGTATTCCCGTCGAAGAAAGCCAACGGCTGCTGCGTCCGATCCATTGTGGAGGGATCACCCGCGCGCGGAGCGCCCCTCACCCCCCGGCCCCTTCTCCCCGCGAACTGCGCGGGAGACGGGGAGAACCCATCGACAGCGCGTAATTGTCATTCGAGGGGGGCGCCGCCCTTCGGCCGCCCGCTGCAACGAACTGGTTTCGGCGAATTCATTCGCTCCTGGCGCGGACGCGGCGATTACCGGATCAGATCCGGGACGGCCACGGTTCGCTCCAGCGAGGCCCCTGCCCCACCACCGCCTCATCTCCCGGTGATGCGACGCACGAGCTCCCAGAAGCCGGGAAAGCTCACGTCCACCACCTCCGGGTGATCCACCTCGATCGCGTTCCCCGGCTGCGCCCCCAGCACGCCGAAGGCCATCGCGATGCGGTGGTCGTGAAAGGCCCGCACGCGGCCGGCGAGGGGGGCCTCCGTGCCGCGGACCACCATGCCGTCCTCCAGCTCCTGCGCCTGGACCCCCACCGCGCGCAGGTTGTCCGCGACCGCGGCGATGCGGTCCGTCTCCTTTACCCGCAGCTCGCCCGCGCCGGTGATGCGCGTCTCGCCCTGCGCACGCGCGGCCAGGACGGCCAGCATCGGGATCTCGTCGATGGCGTCGGGCACCTCATCCCCACCCACGTCGATCGCCCGCAGCGGCGCGGGGCGCACCACCAGGTCCGCCACCGGCTCGCCGCCGGAGGTGCGCGCGTTCTCCATCCCGATCCGCGCGCCCATCCGCTCCACCAGGCGAAAGAAGCCCGTGCGGGTGGGATTGACGCAGACGTTGCGGATGCGCAGCTCGCCTTCGTCCGCCAGCAGCGCCAGCGCGACGAGGAACGCCGCGGACGACGGGTCGCCCGGCACCTCGACCGCCAGCGGCGGGAGCGTCCGGCCACCGGGATGGAATTGGATCCGCACCCCGGCGCCGGTATCCTCCGTCTCCACCGTCTCCCCCAGCGCGCGGAGGATGCGCTCCGTGTGGTCGCGCGACAGCATGGGCTCGGTGACCGACACGGGGACGCCCGCGCCCAGGCCGGCGAGCAGGACGGCGCTCTTGATCTGCGCGCTCGCCTTCGGTGAGGCGTAGTGGATGGAGTGCAGCCGCCCGCCGACGACCTCGATCGGCAGGCGGTCCGGGGCGCCGGCCTCGCGAAATCGCGCGCCCATGCGCATCAACGGCTCGGTGATGCGGCGCATGGGCCGGCCGCGGAGCGAATCGTCGCCGGTCAGGGTGCAGGCGAAGGGGCGGCTGGCGAGCAGCCCCATCATCAGCCGCGCCGTCGTTCCGCTGTTGCCGCAGTCCAGCCACTGCGCGGGCGCCGTCCACCCGCCGATCCCGCGGCCCTGGACGCGGATCTCCGAGCCGTCCGCCGGCAGCTCGGGTACGGCGCACCCCAGGGCGCGCAGCACGGACGCGGTGCTGCGGCAGTCGGCGCCGGGGAGCAGGCCGCGCAGGCGGCTTTCCCCCCGCGCGGCGGCGGCGAACATCAGCGCGCGGTGAGTGATGGACTTGTCGCCGGGGACGGTTACGTCGCCGGCGACGCGGAGCGGGGTCGGCATTGCGGCAAGCTACCCGCGGCCGGCGGGCGCCCGCAACGGGGACGGCGCGTCGGCGGTTCGTTCGACGCGATCCTCCGCGGCGCCATCCAGCCGCGCGTGGTGTTCGACGGAGTGGGCTCACGTCGCAGGGGGTGCCGCACGAGCAGGAGAAGACGCGGGGCGCGGAGATCATGCATCTCCGCGCCCGCGGTTTCCATTCACACGTCGATGCACAGGCAGGGCGCAGGCAGAGGCGGCTCTCCGTGGGTCCACCTCACGCCTGGCGGCGAGGGAGCGGCGGTGAGGCGCGGCTCAGCCACAATTCGCCGGGGCGTGGCGATCCCCCGGGCAGCCGCTGCGGCGCCGCCCGCATCCGGGCCAGGCGCGCACGCCGCCACTCGGGCGTCACCCGCCGCACCACGCACCGCGCCTCCAGCCGCGCATCGGCCCAGAAGTCCCACCGGCGCAGCCACAGGTAGTGCAGTGCGCTCAGCAGCACCAGGGCCGCCGCACACGCGCTGCCCGCTTCCCCCCGGGTGCGGTGTTCGTACGACAGGGTATCCAGCGCCCCCAGCAGCAGCAGGACGAACCAGCCGACGACGAAGAACCAGGACCAGCAGGCAAAGCGTTCCACCGCGCCGGCGATCAGGGCGGTCCAGGCAAATACCAGCGCACCCCCCACGAACAGCGCCAGCCGCTCTCCCCAGGTCGCGTTTTCCGCGAACGGGAGCGTCGCCCACGCCAGGACGCCGCATCCGTACATCACCCGCACGATGATTCGGCCGCGGAGGTCGTGCTCGGGCGCGGCGTCGCCCACCATCTCCGGGAGCGGGCGGTCAGAATGGGGGGGTCGGTACATCGGCTTGCGGGTCCTGCGTCGTGTGGCCGCCGGGGCGGGCGGGAATCAGCCCGTTCCCGCCAGGTGCTCGCGCGCGAATTCCAGGCCGTAGAGCGTAAGGAACGGCTCGATCTTCTGCACGGTTCGGCAGTGCGGGCCGATGAGCTCCGCCAGCCCGCCCGTCGCGACGACGAGAAGCTCGTCCACGCCCCACTCGTCGCGGATGCGCGTGACGGTGCCGTCGATGGCATCCACGGCGCCGTAGAACACGCCGCTCTGGATGCACGCCTCGGTGCGGCGCCCGATCACCCGCTGCGGCGGCACCAGTTCCACGCGCGGCAGCTTGGCCGTCCGCTCCGTCAGGTTGCTGGCGCCCGTCTTTACCCCTGGCGAGATCACGCCGCCGATGAACACCCCGTCGCGGGTGATGCAGTCGAAGGTGGTCGCCGTCCCCAGGTCCACCACCACCGTGTCGGCGGCGTACATCCGCAGCGCCGCCAGGGTGTTGACGATGCGGTCGGCGCCCACGGTGAGCGGCTCCTCCACGTCCAGGCGGATGGGGAGCGGCGTGCGCGCGTGCACCGCCTGCGCCTGCACGCCCAGGTAGCGGCGGCACGCCTCCGCCAGCGTGAGCGTGAGCGCGGGGACCACGGAGCCGATGGTGGCCGCGCGCACCGGCACGCCGCCGATCCCCGCGGCGTCCATCAGCTGCGCCAGCATCAGCCCGTACTCGTCCGCCGTGCGGCGACCGTCCGTGCTGACGCGCCAGTGCCCGCAGAGGCGGGTGTCCTGGAACCAGCCGATCACCGTCTCCGTGTTGCCGACGTCGAAAACCAGGTCCATGGGGCAGAGTGGGAGGTGCGAGAGTGCGAAAACCACACGGAGCCGTCTGCGTCCGGCGGGGCCCTCACCCGCTCGCTTGTGCTCGCACCCTCTTCCGCAAGCGGGAGAGGGTGTAAACGTCACGAATGCCTCCGGTGCGTTTCCGCTGGTGTGTCGCATCGCGCCAGCTCGCGCGTCAGCGTCGGCCGTAGTGCCAGCGGGCACCCACAAAGTACACGGATGCTCCCTGCACGAAATAGATCAGGCGATCCGCGTCGGTAATCCTCCGCGACCAGCTGCCGGGCCTGTCGTGCTTCAATCCTTCCGGCTTTCCCGCTCCGAAAAAAGGATCCCGAACGATCTCCTCGACCAGCCGCATCACGCGGAGCGCGGTTCGCGGATTGGATCCGATCCACCAGAGCTTCCCTGAACTCCCGAAGCACGATCGCCTGCCGGTCTTCCTCGAAAACGGCAGGCGATGGAGCGGGTTCGGTCCGGCGGCGCGTAGCGGCGGTCATAATCGAAAGGCTGCTTCGCGTGCGGCCACTCAAAGACGACTCCCCACGCGATGAGCTGCGCCTCCGCCCGGCGCAGCCTCTCCTGCATCACCGGCGACTGCTGGAGCATCAGCGTCGTCTCGTTGCGTTCCCGGCCCCGCCGCAGGCCGGCATTCCATTGAGGAGCGATGCGTGGGCGGTGGATTCGAGTCGCCATGTCTCACGGGAGTTGAAGTGCGCGGGACGCATCCACGATGCGGGAGAATCGCGCGTCTGTCAAGTCCGTCCAGAACACGCCCGTGCGCACGGCCTGCCTTCTCATTCTGCCGCGCAGACACTATTCAAAGGCAGCGTCCCCACCTCCCCGCCGCTCCCTTTCACGTGGCCCTCACCCCGCCACCCGCACGGTGCCCGAGGTGACCGTCCGCAGCACGCCGTCAACGTCGCGGAGCAGGAGCGCGCCGGCGGGGCTCACCCCCAGCGCGGTGCCGGCGGTCTCGTGCGCGCCGGTCACCCGGACGGGACGCCCTTCCAGCGCGTCGCGGCGGCGCAGGGCGTCCAGCATGGCCCCGGTGAGGTGCGGCGGCGGATCCTTCAGGGCGCGCGACACCGCGGCGGCCACGGCGCCGGCGACCTCCACGCGCGGCGGACTCCACCCCGCCACGATGCGCATGCTCGTCGCGGTCTCCCGTACCTCCTGCGGAAAGTCGTCCGGAGCGTGCAGCACGTTCAGTCCGATCCCGACGACGATGCTCCCCGGCCGCGCGCCGTCCCAGCTTCCTTCGCACAGGATGCCGGCCACCTTGCGCCCGGCCAGCTGCAGATCGTTGGGCCACTTCACCTGCGTCACCGCCGGGCGCACGAAGCCGTCGACCGCCTCCGCCGCGGCCAGCCCCACCAGCAGCGGCAGCAGCCCGGGCGCGGGAAGCGACGCGGGGCGCGCCACCATCGACATCCACACCCCCACCCCCGGCGGCGAGGCCCAGGCGCGCCCGCCGCGCCCCCGCCCCGCCGTCTGCTCCTCCGCCAGCACCAGGGTGCCATGGGGGGCGCCGCCGTCCGCCAGCCCGCGCGCCGCGTCGTTGGTCGAGCGGACGCGGGCGAACAGGTGCACGGAGGGCAGCCCCCAGCGCGCGGCCAGATCCTCGGCCGCGATCCCTTCCCAGGCCCCCGCGAAGACGTCCGTCACTCCGCCGCGCGCAGCTGCAGCGACAGGTCCAGCGAGGGCGCCGAGTGCGTCAGCGCGCCGATGGAGATGAAGTCCACCCCCGTCTCCGCGTATGCGTGGATGGTGTCCAGGGTGATCCCGCCGGACGCCTCCGTCTCCGGCGCGGGAACGGCCGCGCGGACCAGCTCCACGGCCTCGTGCATCTGCGGCCAGCTCATGTTGTCGAACATGATGCGGTCCACCCCGGCCGCCAGCGCTTCGCGCACCTCGTCCAGCGTGGTCGTCTCCACCTCCACCTTCAGCCCTCGCTCGTTCCGCCCCCGCACCGCCTCCACCGCCGCGGTGATTCCCCCCGCCGCGGCGATGTGGTTGTCCTTGATCATCACCATGTCGTGCAGGCCGAAGCGGTGGTTGGCGCCGCCGCCCGCGACCACGGCCGCCTTTTCCAGCGCGCGCATCCCCGGGGTCGTCTTGCGCGTGTCGATGACCCGGGCGCCGGTGCCCTCCACCGCCCGCACGTAGGACCGGGTGACGGTGGCCACGCCGGAAAGGCGCTGCATGAAGTTGAGCGCCGTCCGCTCCGCCGTCAGGATGGA
>JAHWJJ010000080.1 GCA_019348475.1 Gemmatimonadota bacterium
CCTGCTGATGCTGGCCGCCACCGGCCCCGGCGCGCGCTTTGGCTGGTGGCACTTTCGCACCAGCTTCGCGCTGATGAGGTACGGCGCCTACGTGGGGATCGCCGCGGTGGTCGTCTCGCTGGTGGGGCTGCTGCTGAGCCGCGGGCGCGGCAGGCTGGTCGCGGTGGCGGGGCTGGCGCTGGGCGCGGTGGCGTTCCTTCTCCCCTGGAACTGGCGGCGCGACGCCCGGCAGTACCCGGGGATCCACGACATCAGCACCGACGTGCAGAACCCGCCGCCGTTCGTCGCCGTTGCGCCGCTGCGCCAGGACGCGCCCAACCCCGTGGCGTACGCCGGCGATTCGGTGGCGCGGGTGCAGCGCCAGGCGTACCCCGACGTGCAGCCGCTGATGCTGGCCATGCCGGTGGATTCGGCGTTCTCGCTGGCGGTGCGCACGGCGCGGCAGATGGGGTGGGAGATGGTGGACCAGGACCGCGGCCAGGGGCGCATCGAGGCCACGGCCACCACGCCGTGGATGGGGTTCAAGGACGACGTGGTGATCCGCGTTTCGTCCGCGTCGGGGATCTCGCGGGTGGACGTGCGCTCCAAGAGCCGCGTGGGGGGCGGCGACGCGGGCGCCAACGCCAACCGCATCCGCGAGTACCTGCGGCGCCTGCGCCAGGCCGACCCGCGCCCCATCCAGACGGAGCCGGCCCCGTAGTCTGCTCGTTCGGCGAATCTCAACAGAAATTCCCCCACGCAGAGCCAGCAGAGCAGGCAGATCGTTCTCTGCTGATTCTGCCGGCTCCGTGACTCTGCGCCTCTCACCAGGTCGGCGCGAGGCTTTTCCCTCCACAGGGCAGGAAAAGGTGGATCGGCGTCTGGTGAGGGGTCAGCGGGGCGGCAGGCCGTAGCGCTCGCGCATCTCGGCAACCCAGGCGGGGATGTCGCGGCGGCTGCGCGTGTAGCTCTGCTCCATGCAGTGAAGCATGGCGTCCACCGTCTGCGCCTGCATCCCGGGGGGCAGATCGTGCACCAGCACCCGCAGCGCGGCGAACGCGGCCTCGTCCGAAAGCTCCTCGCGCGCTTCGGCGGCGTGCTGAAGGTACCAGCGGCGCAGGCGGTGGATGGTTTTGGTGTACGGCATGTTGCCGTCCAGGAACTTCTTGAGCCCCGACGGGCTCATCCCGATCTCGCGCGCGACGCTGCGCAGCGAGGTGCGCTCCACCCGCTCGATGACGGCCTCCCGCATCTGCGGGATCAGCCGCACGTCCGACTGCCCCGCCTTGTCCCCCTCGCGGGCCAGCTTCTCCATCAGCGCCCGCACCCCCTCCGGGTCGGTGGGCGCGTCTCCCGCGAACAGCTTTCTGATTCTCCTGGGCGGCTGCATGCTCCTGCTCCTTCCGGTCCGGTCGTTGTCGCGCATCCCGCTGTGTTGTACACAACGTACACTTGCCCGGGTCCCAAAGGCAAATGGCGCACGCGGAGCGACGGCGATTCCGGGCCGCTCCGCGCAGCGCCGCACGATCACCCGTCCCGCGTAGGCTTATCGCCTCCCCCGCTCGCGCAGCGGGTCCATGATGCGGTGCGGGACGAATCGGCTCAGGTTGTCGGTAATGGGGCCGGCGGATTCGCGGATCCCCATCCCCGCGGGCTCCTGGCCGATGATCCAGCTGCCGATCACCGGCCGGTGGCCGCCAAAGTCCGGGAGGGGCGCGTACTCCTGGTGCACGAACCCCTCGCGGCCGTAGTCGCCGCCGCTGGCCGCCGGCGGGTGCCAGGGTGACACGATGCGCACGTTGGCGCCCTCCCGGCTCAGCAGCGGCTTGGCCACGTACGCGTCCACCCCCTGCCGGAACATGAACTCGTCGCGGTAGGCCCGCAGCAGGTTGGGGTGCCCGGGGCTGCGCTCCCACAGGATGGGAAGGATCCCCTTGTTGGAAAGGATCATCTTCCACGCGGGCTCCATCCACTGGATGTGCCCCGCCGTGCGCCCCAGGTGCGCGCCGAACTCCTCGCCCACCATCCACTCCCACGGGTACAGCTTGAAGATGCAGCGGATCTCGGCGCCGCCCACGTCCACGAAGCGGCCGGCCCGGGCGTCCCAGCCGATGTCTTCCACGCGAAGCTGGATCGTCTGCAGCCCCGCCTGCTGCGCCGTGTCGCGCAGGTAGGCGACGGTGGCCTCGTCCTCCTCTTCCTCCATGGCGGCAAAGTGGACGGTGGCATCCAGCAGGTGCGGCTTCAGCTCCGTCCACGTCTCCACCAGCGCCTCGTGCAGGCGGTTGAACTGGTCGCCGCCGGGAAAGCGCTCCTCCAGCCAGTACCACTGCGCCACGGCGGCTTCCAACAGGCTGGTGGGGGTGTCGGCGTTGTACTCGAGCAGCCGAGGCTCGCCCGTGCCGTCGTACGACAGGTCGAAGCGCCCGTACAGCGAGGGGGCGTCGGACTGCCACGACTGCTCGATCAGCGGCACGGCGTGCGGGGGAATGGCCAGCTCCGCGTAGCGCCTCTGCCGGATGACCGCCTCGGCCGCCTCGATGCACATGCGGTGCAGCTCGCGGGTGGCGTTCTCGATGCGGTACACCTGGTCCAGGGTGAACGCGTAGTGCGCCTCCTCGTGCCAGTACGGCACCCCTCCGGCGGTGTGGTGCCGCAGCCCCACCTGCTCCACCTTGCCCTCCCAGCCGTCGCGGGGCGCGTGCGTGTGCCGCTGCATGGGTCAGCCGTGCACGCCCCGGCCGCTCCCCGTGCGCCCGAACCCGCCGCGCGACACGTGCGGCGCGGGCGCGTCGCGGGCGATGGGCCCGCCCGGCCGGGTGCGCGCCACGCCGCGGTTGTCGTAGTAGTAGCCGCCCCAGAACAGCGGGTAGTACATGGGGATGAAGCCGGCGCGCGGCTGCTGCTGGCACACGTCGGGGTTGTCGGGGTCGCAGTACCCGCGCATGGTCTGCGTGGGCCGGTCCTCGCCGCACGAGGCCGCGCCCAGGGCCAGCGACGACACCAGCGTAAGGCGGACGGCGGTGGACTTTTTCACTTTCTGCCACCTGCAAAGGGTAAGCGTCCATTGGAGGGCGCGCGGGACAACCGGTTGGATCGCATTATCATACGAGCGCCGCGCGTCCCCGGTTTCTCGTCGTCCGGGAGGGCAATTTCTCCTGGTTCCGCCGGGGATGGGTCAGAGGTGCCGCCCGCCTCAACCTGCGACCGCGATCTCCGCGTGCCCTCCGAACGTAATCTAAGGGCGTGGACCGGCGCGACGGCAGCGGCCCGCAACCTGCGCGCCCGGGGCCCAGAAAAAACGGGGCCTGTTACCAATCCCATAGCTTCGTGTGTACCCGACCTGCAGTGGGATTTCACGCCGACGGCGCGGAGGAAAGCGAGGGACGCGGAGAGCTCCGTCCGTTCTCCGCGTCCTCACTCCCTTCCTCCGCGTCCTCCGCGTGATGCTTTTTAGTGGATCTGCACAGAAGCCGGAGGATCTGGTACGACACTCCTGATGGTGGTCAACCAAGGTCGGAACACGGCACGGGAGATCGGATGAGCGAGGACGGGAGCGGGTCCACCGCGGCGGCGCGAGCGAAGGAATCGGGGTTCGGCTACCGCGGCAAGTGGGCGCTGGTGACGGGCGCGTCCATGGGCATCGGCGAGGGGTTCGCGCGGGCGCTGGCGGGACGGGGGATGAACCTGGTGCTCTGCGCGCGCTCCGCCGACCGGCTGGCGGCGCTGGCGCGGGCGCTGGAGACGGAGCACGGCGTGCGCGCGGCGGTCGTCGCCGCGGACCTGGCCCAGCCCGGGGCCCCCGCCCGCGCATGGGAGGAGGCCAGCCGCGGGCGCGGCATCCACCTGCTGGTGAACAACGCCGGGTTCGGGCTGCACGGCCGGTTCGAAGAGCTGCCGGTGGACCGCCAGGCTGCGATGGTCGCGCTCAATTGCACGGCGCTGCTGGAGCTGGCGCACCTGGCGCTGGGGGAGATGCGAGGGCGCGGGTCCGGCGGCATCGTGAACCTGGGCTCCGTCGCCGCCTTTCAGCCGGTGCCCATGAAGGCGGTGTACGCCGCCACCAAGGCGTTCGTGCTCTCGCTGTCGCAGGCGCTGGTGGAGGAGAACCGCGGCTCCGGCGTGCGCATCCTCTGCGTCTCGCCGGGGCCCACGCCCACGGGCTTTCAGGCGGTCGCGGGGACGCGCGTGCGGCAGGGCCAGGTGGGGGTGCTGCGCGCGGAAGAGGTGGTGGATGCCGCGCTGGCGGCGCTGGACGCGGGGAAGACGCACGTGGCGCCGGGCCTGGCCAACCGCCTGTCCACCGTCTTCGGGCGGATGCTGCCGGCCGCCGTGGCCGCGCGGATCGCCCGCCGCGTCAACGAGCAGCGGTGAGGGGGGCTATCCGTTGCGTTCGCGCCGGAGCGAATGTTCGCCGCTCGCGAAGTCTCTTCGTGGACTGTAGGGGAACGCCCAGGAACGCCACCGCGGTTCAATCCCCCCCGGTGTCCCTGCAACGGGGGCAATTCCAACGACACTCTGCTCTCATGCCGTCCCGTAGGGCGCCTCCGCCGGGGGAGTTTTCAGCGGAGCCGCATGGACGCCATCCTGAATATCGATTATCTTTGGATTACGACGCGAAAGGTGTCGCGTCTACATCCCCCATCAACGGAGGTACACCATGCCGCAAGCCGTCCAGACCCTGCGCACCGCCTTCTTCGCCCTGGCGGTGGCCGTGTCGCTGGGCTTTGGCGTCGCGCAGGCGTCCGCATCCCCCGGCGCCCCGCCCGCCCGCGCCGCCGCGTGCGATGAAGACATGTGCGACTACTGGTGCGGCGGCCTGGGCATGTGCCGCGGCGAAGTCTGCAACTGCTACTGAGCCCCACCGCCGGACGAACGCCGCGGCGGGCCGCACGCGCGCGACCCGCTGCAGCGGCGTCCGCGCGGAGTGGATCAGCGGGAAACGGTGTCCCACCGGCAGCGGCAGGACAAAGCGGTCGCGTGCAGAAGGCCGCCCCCTCAGCCGCAAAAGGGGAACGGCCTTACGGGATCCCGGCCACCTTGTGCGTCTGCACCGACAGACGCCAGGGCGGGCCCAGCGCCATCACCGCGGCGATCGTCTCGGCGTAATTGGGGCCCCCCAGCGCGGGGACGTCCACCGGCTGCAGAAAGTACTGTCCGAAGTCCGTCCCATCCACGATACGCCGCACCGCGTCCACGTCGGGCGTGATCCCCGGGGCGGATTGGCCCGTGTACAGCAGCTTCAGCTCGTCGCCCTGCATCTGCGCGAAGCGCGGCTGCTTGGGCGAAATGGTCAGCCAGTCCACCAGCGAGCGGTCCACCGGGCGCGAGCCGTTGGATTCCATGGTGATGCGGTAGCCGCGTGCCCGCAGCGCGTCGGAAAGCGGCCGGTCCAGCTGCAGGCTGGGCTCGCCCCCCGTGGCGACCAGCAGCAGCCCCGGCTTCTCTCCCCCGAACCCCTTCTCCGCCGCCTGCCGCACCAGGTCCAGCGTCCCCTCCACGTCCACCGTGTGGGCGGCCTTCACCCAATCGGTGTCGCACCAGGGGCACACGTCGTAGCCCAGGTTGCACCCCGCGAAGCGCAGGAACACGGCGGGCGTGCCCGCCTGCGCACCCTCGCCCTGCAGCGTCGCGAAAACCTCGCGAATTCCGTACTTCCTGGCCGCCATCCACCGTCTCCAGTGCGTCGTGAGCGCCGGGGCCGCGTCGCCCCCCGCGCAAAGCTACCATGCGCCGCCAGGTCCCGGCACCCTCCCCCGCCCCGCCCCCGCCTGAATCGTGCGTCGAGAGGGGGCACCGGGACGATGGACGGGCGCCTCGGGACGACAATCCTGGCGCCGCTCGCTCCCGTATCCCGACCTCCACTACAGAAGGTGGATCGCGAAAATCCCACCTCTCGTCTTCTACTGTATACCGTTGGAAACAGACGTGGGACATCCACGTCTCACAACGTGTCATGATCTCCCCACGAGAACCCGCCGTGCCAGCGTCAAGAATCGGCTAAGTGCTTGTATAGCAACGAGGTTCATCGGCGTGGCCCGATGGCCCCCGCCTTGCCCTTGGGGATGCCGTAAGCGCCCGAAGCTGGGCACCTGACCCGGGGGGGTCAGCGAACGGTGGCCCGGTAGTTTTCAGAGCATCCGCACCACCCTCCTTCCCCGACGACCGCACCACTCGCCCTCCACGCCGTCTGACGCTGTCCGCCCCCCTTTCCGGGCCCGGAGCCTCCCCGCTCCGGGCCCTCCTCTTTTTCCGCCCGCCACGCGCAGCGTCCGGCGCGCAACCTGCGCGCGGGGGGCGGGTACCCTGGTGGCGCGCCGCCGCCGGGGCGGACCGCAGGCACACCACCGACGGGGAGCTCAGGGGGATGACGATGAAGACGACGATCGCCGCCGCCGCGGCGGCGCTGGCACTGGCCGCCGAGGCCGCCGCGCAGGATCCGGTGCAAATGCAAAGGCAGTCGCAGCCCTCCATCCGCGTGACGGGCACCGGCGAGGTGCGCGCCGCCCCTGACCAGGCCACGGCCGACTTTGCGGTAGAGACCGCCGCGAGCACCGCGCAGGAGGCCGCGGCCGCCAACGCGCATCAGATGGAGCGCGTGATCGCGGCGCTGGTGCGCGCCGGGGTGCCGCGCGAGCGCATCGAGACGCGCGACTACAACGTGTTTCCCGACTACGACCCGCGGCCCATGGAGGGCGGCCAGCCCCGGGTTCGCGGCTATCGGGTGATGAACACCGTCTCCGCCACCACGCACGACGTCACCCGCGTGGGCGCGATCATCGACGCGGCGCTGTCGGCGGGCGCAAACCGCGTGCACGGCGTACGCTTTTCGCTGCGCGACCCGCAGCGGTTCCGCGCGCAGGCCATCCAGGAGGCCACCCGCCGCGCCCGCGCCGACGCCGAGGCGCTGGCGGCGGCCATGGGGCTGCAGCTGGGGATGGTGCGCGAGGCGTCAACGGTGGAGGTGGGGTACGGCGGGCCGGTGATGCTGATGGGGCGCGAAGCCGCCGCGGACATGGTGCAGGCCGCGCGCACCCCCATCAACCCCGGCGAGCAGACCGTCCGCGCCACGGTGCTGATCGTCTACGCGTTCAGCAACGCGATGTAGGCTCTGCGGCGAGCGAGAACGGCGGTTGCACGCGGAGAACCGCGGGAGCGACCAGGCCGGCTCCGGCGCGAGGGCCGCGATGCTGCACCCGATCGCGGCCCTCCGCCGGAGCGAATGAATTCGCCGCTGGAAATTCGCGATGTCCGCCTTCGCGGACGCTCCTGCCGCGCGCGGAGCGAGTGCACACCCGCAGTCCCCTCGCAGTTGAAGCCCCGCGCAGTTTGCGGGGCTTTCCGCCCTTGTTGCGGCGGCTTCAGCCGCTCCGGCGCGGTGCCTGCCACGTTTCCTGGGATGGCAGAAACAGAGACACGGAGGAGATCGGTCCCTCCGTGCCTCTGCTTCCGTTGGGGAGAACCGTTCCCGGCACTCCCTCTCCGCGTCCCTCCGCGCCCTCCGCGTGAGGCCTGCCCTTCCTCAGCCGGTGCAGTACGGACGCTCCGGGGACGGCGCGCCGACGACGATGGACGCGTGCAGCGGCACCAGTGAGCCGAACACGCCCACGCCGTCGCCCACGATGCTGGAGATGCGCACCGGGCCCGACGGGTTGAACGATCCGCCGCGCACGCCGTTGATGTAGTTGCGGTCCGCCGCGGCCAGCACCAGCCGCGCCGTGGTGCCGTCCGGCAGGCCGGTCTGCAGCAGCCGCAGCAGGTTCTGGTTGAAGCGAAAGCGGTCGAACACCCCGAACTGGCCCGGCAGCACCAGCGACGTGTCTGCCGATGAGACGGCGACGCCCACCAGCTCCAGCGGGTCCGGCGCGTTGAAGCTGTCCGGCAGCACCTGCCGCAGCCCCTCGATGCGCAGCGGCGCCACGTAGCCCCACGCGCCGGCGGACTGCGTCCAGGTGAGCGCCAGCGGCGTGGCCGGAGGGAGCGTGCACTCGGCCGGCGCCGCCTCCTTTACGCGCGACACCGGCACGTTGCGCAGGGTGAACGCGCCCGGCACCACGGTGCGCCCGCGCGCCTCGTCGCCGCGCGTGGTGCGCACGCTGAGGTCGTACGTGGCGCCCGGGTTCACCCAGTGCCCCTCCCCGGCGCGCGACACGTAGCAGGTGCCGCGGATGTCCACCGGCTCGTCCGCGTCGGCGTACGCCGGATCCATCTTGTAGCACGGAAACGCGGTCTGCTCGAAGACCATGCGCACCCCGTCCCCGCGCGTCACCACCACCTCGGCGTCCGGCACCCCCTCCGCCACGCCCGACTGCACGCCGCGGTGCAGCAGGATGAACTGCCTGCTCGCATCCGTCCGCAGCACCCCCTCCACCACCAGCCGGTCCTCCCCCGGCGCCACCGCCACGTCCGCGATGGTGCAGGCGGAGAGGAGCAGCACCGCGGCCGCCGCCGCCGTGGTGATCCGCATCATCCCGCGCATCAGAAGCTCGCCTCCACGCCGATGCTGGGCAGAAGCGGGAACATGCTGATGCCGCTGCGCGTGGGCGGGGCCTTGTCGTAGTTGAAGAAGTAGAACAGCACGTTGCGCTGGTTGTAGGCGTTCAGCACCTGCACGTAGGGCGTGATGGAGCCCCAGCGGCGCACGTAGGGCCGGCGGACAGTCAGGTCCAGGCGGTGGTACGCGGGATAGCGCTGCCGGTTGCGCTCGCCCGGGACCACGTAGTACGGCACGTCGGGGTCGCCGGCGTGCGGGCGGGGCAGCCGGTATCCGCCCTCCGCCACGTTCGTCTCGAACCCCACCACCTGCGCCACCGGCCGCGTGTACGGCGTCCCCGTGCCGTAGTTCCACCGCACCCCCGCCTCCAGCGCCCGCGGCAGCTGGTACTGCAGCACCACGTCCACGTCCACCCGCCGGTCGAACACGGGCGGAAAGGTCACCGTCTGCGGCACGCCCTCGATTCCCTGTGCCAGCGGATCGGGAAAGGTGCGCTCGGCGCGCAGCAGGCTGATGGTGGTCCACCCCGTCAGCCGGCCGGCGCTGCGGCGCACCAGCAGGTCCACGCCGTACGAGTGGCCGTCGCCGCGCAGCAGGTCGTCGGACGCCAGGTTGGGATCGTCCGCCGCGTTCAAGTCCGTCACGCCGCGGTAGGTGCGGTAGTACGCCTCGGTGGATGCGTACCACGCCTCGCCCCAGTACTTCTCCACCCCCACCTGCACCTGGTCGCTGACCACCGGGGGCACGTTGCGGTCGGCGAGCACCCAGCGGTCGTTGCTCACCGGGAGCGCCTCGTCGCGCACGGAGTGCAGAAACTGCACGTAGCGGCCGGCCGCCACCTTGACCGCCGCGTCGCGCCGCCGGCCCAGGAAGCGCTTGACGGCCAGCCGCGGCGACAGCAGCACGCAGGTGCGGTCCGCCGGCCCCTCCGCGTCCACCACGCCCTCGTCCCCGCCGGACGCGCAGGCGCCCGCGCTGCTGCGGGCCACGTCCATCCGCACCCCCGGCTCCACGATCCACGCGGGCGACGGCTGCCACCGCGCCTGCCCGTACGCCGCGCCGAAGAGCGCGGCGCGCCCGTTGGCGAAGAACGTGGTTCCGCCCGCGTCGGCGCGGTTCTCGTACTCCATCCGCGTCACCTCGCCGCCGGCCTGCGCGGTGAGGGCGGCGCTCACCTGCCGCGTAAAGTCCTGCCGCAGCGCCGCCTCGCTTACGCTGCTGGCGAAGCGCGTATCGGCGAAGTCGGGAAAGGTCAGCGCCTCGGCGTAGCGCGAAAAGCCCACGCGCGTCTCCGACACCCAGCGCGAACCCAGCGGCTGCGTCCAGCGCAGGCCGGCCACGTCGTTCCCCCAGTTCCACCGCACGCGCAGGATGCTTCCCTCGTCGTCGTCGCCCGGCGGGTCGAAGTCGGACAGGTCCAGCACGTCTTCGCCCAGGTACCCCACCACCTGCAGCCGGCCGCCGCCGCCCGTCTCCAGCGTGGCGCCGGCCTGCAGATCCGTCAGGTGATACGGAAAGTCCGTCACGGGCCGCAGCAGCGCGTCGAAGTACGAGCGCCGCGCGGACAGGTATGCGCTCCCCCGCTGCCCCCCGAGTCCGCGGACCACCGGCCCGGGGAGCGCAGAGCGGAGCGCGATGCGGCTGGCGAGCACCGACACCCCCAGGTCCGCGCCGAAGCGCCCGTCACCGGCGTCGCTTTCCACGGTGAGCACCGACGAGACGCGGCCGCCGTACTCCGCGCCGAACCCGCCCGACAGCAGCTCCGCCCGGGCGATGACGTCGGAGTTGAAGACGCTGAACAGCCCGCCCAGGTGAAAGGGGTTGAAGATGGTGAAGCCGTCCAGCAGGATCAGGTTCTGGTCCGACGATCCCCCCCGCACGTTGAAGGCGCTGGAGAAGTCGGAGGTGGAGACGACCCCTGGGAGCACCTCCACCGCCCGCAGCACGTCCGCCTCGCCCAGCCCGGGGAGCATCTTGATCTCGCCGCCGGTGATGACGCGCGTGGTGACGCCGGCCTCCGTCTCGAAGCGGGTGCGCTCGCGGTCGGCGTCGCGGCGGCTGCGCACCTCCACCGGGTCCAGCACCAGCGCCTCGTCCGCCAGGCGCAGGTCCACCCGCTGCTCGCCCGGCCGCACCGCTACCTGCGCGACCGCCGGCGCAAAGCCCAGCCGGGTGGCGCGCACCGTCCACGCGCCGGGCACCAGCCCCGCCAGCCGGTAGGCGCCGTCCGGGCCGGAGGTGGCGCGGCGGGGGCGGCCGGCGCCCTGCGCGGTCGCGGTGACCGCGGCACCTTCCACCGGGTCTCCCGCCGGGTTCAGCACGCGCCCGGAAACCGTCCCGGTCTCCTGCGCATGCGCGCGCACGGGCACCAGCGCGCCCGCCAGCGCGGCGCACGCCAGGGCGAGCCCGGCGGCGGCGCGCCGGGAGACGAGGGCAAAGTCCAGAATACGCAACGGAGGTGGATCCCTTCGGTTCGTGAGATCGGCGCGGCGCGCGGAGCGGCGCATGCAGGGCAAGAGACCGGCCGCCCGGTGCACGGCAGCGCGGGAATACCTCCCCGCGCGGTGAAAGGTCCGCCCGCCGCGGCACACTTGCGGCGGACGGGGCCGCCGCCAGAAGTTGCACGTCGTCCGGAGAACGCGCGGGAGCGGGCGGTGCGCACGGCAAGCCCGGCGTGTTCCCCACGTCCCGCAATCCGGACGGGGGCGGCACAGAGGCTGCCCCAATCCACATCCCTGGAGCGATGGTCGGGTTTCCGATGGAGAACAAGCCGCGCCGGCTGGTGAGCATCCGCCGCTACGTTCCGGACGACCGCATTCCCGAGTACGCCGAGCTGTGGGCGGCGCTGCACCACGCGGCGTCGACGCGCGGCGCGCACGCGTGGGCGTTCGCGTCGGCGGACCACCGTGACACGTACCTGGAGTTCCTGGAGTTCGGCGCGGACTCCGACGTGCGCAGCGACGAGCAGGTGGTGGCGGCGATCCAGGCGCTGCACGAAAAGTTCGGCGAGCCGTATCCCACGCCGCGGACGCTGGAGGAGTGGGTGGCGCTCCCCACGCCGCCGCCGCTGGAGCCATGAGCGACCGCGACCGCCTGCGCGCGCTGCTGCTGGAGCGCTCATTCCGCACCGGCGACTTCGTCCTGGCCTCCGGCGCGCGCAGCCCGTATTACATCGACTGCCGCACCACCACCACGCACGCGGAAGGGCAGGCGCTGGTGGGCCGCCTGGGGCTGGAGCTGCTCCGCGCCGCCGGGGTGCAGCCCGACGCCGTGGGCGGGCTTACCATGGGCGCGGACCCGGTAGCGTACGCCATCGCCCACGCGTCGTGGCTGGCGGGCGCGCCGGTGCACGCGTTCTCTGTGCGCAAGCAGCCCAAGGACCACGGCACCGGCAAACGCGTGGAGGGGTGCTTCGCGTCCGGATCGCGCGTGGTGGTGGTGGAGGACGTGATCACCAGCGGCGCCAGCGCGCTGCAGGCCTGCGACGCCGTGGAGGCGGAGGGCGGCACGGTTCTCGGGGTGATGGCGCTGGTGGACCGCGAGAGCGGCGGCCGCGAGGCGATCGAGGCACGCGGATACGCCGTACACACGCTCTTCCCCGTGC
>JAHWJJ010000081.1 GCA_019348475.1 Gemmatimonadota bacterium
GTGCTGGTCTACAAGGGCTCGCCGGAGCACAAGGCGGCGGTGATCGGCGACACGGTGGGCGACCCGTTCAAGGACACCTCGGGCCCGGCGATGAACATCCTGATCAAGCTGATGTCCATCATGTCGCTGGTGATCGCGCCCCACATCGCGGTCAGCGCGCCCCCGGGGCTGGAGGGCGAGCTGGAGGTGCGCGCGCCGGTCCAGGCGCCCGCCGTCGCCGTGGCGCCCGCCGCCGCGCCGGTGGTGCCGCTGGAGGCGCGCGCCCGCTGAGGGTTGCCGACCGAGCGCAGAAGGGCCCGGCCGGGGGAATCCCGGCCGGGCTTTTTTCGTCCGCCGCCATGCTCGAGCCGGGCTTCTCGATTCTGTTGTCCAGCGTCCAGCCGGGGCGGCCTTTTACTGATCGCAATCGGGTGGATGATGTGCCCCGGCGGGCCTCCGTCCTGGACGACCGGTTGCGTGAGACCCGCAGTAGAACTGTCAGTGCACAGTAGACCGGGGGAAGCGGTATAAAACCTGGCCTACGACGCCGATGACAGCCCGATGGCGCGCGGACCCTGGCCCCCGGACGCGGGTACCCGTTGGCTCCTCAGCCACACGTGATTGCGAATGATGAAGATACCTGCTCGTCGCGGGGCGTGGTGGATGCGCGCTGCCGCCGTTGCCGCCCTGCTCGCGGCCGCCGCGTGCGATGCCCTGCCGACCGGTCCGGCACCCGCGGATGCGCCGCTTCCCGGGATCGACGTGTCGCACTGGCAGGGCGCCGTCGACTGGAACCGCGTCGCGGCGGACGGGAGGCACTTTGCGTTCATCAAGGCGACCGAGGGCGGCGACTACACCGACCCGCGGTTCGCGGAGAACTGGGCCGGCGCCCGGCGGGCAGGCGTAATCCGCGGCGCGTACCACTTCTTCCGCCCGCAGACGGACGCCATGGCGCAGGCGGCGCACTTCGTCCGCACCGTCCCGCTGGCCGCGGGCGACCTGCCGCCGGTGCTGGACGTGGAGGTGACGGACGGGCGGTCGCTGGACGTGGTCGCCGCCGGCGTACGGACCTGGCTGGAGGAGGTGGAGCGCGCGACCGGGCGCCGGCCCATCCTGTACACGCGCGCCTCGTTCTGGACGGCGCAGATGGGGGGCGGCTTCGGCGCATACCCGCTGTGGGTGGCGCACTACGGGGCGACGGAGCCCAGGATTCCCGCAGGCTGGAGCGGGTGGACCTTCTGGCAGCACTCCGACGCGGGGCGGGTGGACGGGATCGTCGGGAACGTGGACCTGAACTGGTTCAACGGCGACCGCGAGGAGCTGGAGGCGTTCGTCTCCACCCGCCGCATCCCCGCGGCGGCGCGATGAACGGCGGCGTCAGTCGCCGGTGAGCACTTCCACGAAGCCGGTGTCCGTGAGGATGTGCGAAGTCGACGCCTCCTGGCCGTGGTTCACGGCCACCGCGTCCACCGGGTAGAACACGCTGGTATCCGCCTCGACGTCTTCACCCGTCGTTCCGCCCGGGATCCGGAGGATGAACGTGCCCTGCGTCCGCGGCAACTCCACCACCACCCGCGGACGCAGCGCCGTTCCGCGCCGCAGGTACAGGAGCACCAGCTGAGGAGTGCGTCCTCCCCCCGGCCGCACCACCTGGACGGCGTAGTCCTGCCGGCCGTCGCCGTCGAAGTCCCCCCGCATCCACTGCCCGTTCTCGCCTGGCGGAAGCTGCTCCGTCAGCCATCCATCCAGCCTGCCCAGGCGCCATCCAGGGTAGTCGCGGTCCAGCGCGCCGCGGAGCTCGCCCGGCACGCCGTGCTCGGCCCCCTCCCCGCAGGCGACCACGAGCGCCGCGGCCAGCGGCAGTGCAAGCGAACGGCACAGGGGCATCCCGCGGATCGTCATCACCAGCGGAGGCGACCCGGACTTCGCACACGGACCTCTTTCCGGTTGTGGGGTTCCGCGTCGCTGACGCGTTTGCGGTGGGGCGCCCGCATCCATCGGATGGGGGCGGCGGCATGGACTCGGCTGCACGGTTCCGCCCAGCCGGCGGGTGCGTTGGAGAACAAGGGTCGCCGGTCCGCGGGACCGCGGCGCCGGGAGACCGGTTGCGCAGCCCGCGTTCCGACGAGCCGTTCCCCGATCCGCCGGCATTGCCCCTGCTGCGCTTACTCGTATGTTTCCGCAGGTTGTCGAGCCCCTTCTCACATGCTGCACACATGCACTCAGGACGTTTTCTTCGCGGGCTGCGTTCGGCTGCCCCTGCACTGCTGGTGCCGGTCTTCTGCTCGGCGCAGGGGGGAACCTCGTCTCACGCGCCTGCCCGCTGGCCCGAGGAGGCCGGGCTCCTCTCCGCCAACGCGCTGCTGAGCGGAGTGGCGGCGGGCCTTGTGCAGTCGGCGCGCGGCGGATCTTTCGCCGACGGCTTCACCCGCGGTGCGGCGGGTGGCGTGGGGGTGTACGCCGGCAAGCGGATCGCGGCGGTGCGGTGGAGCGGGGCCGGCCTGCTCGGGCGCCAGGTGGCCTCCGTCGGCTCGTCCGTCGTCTGGAACGCGGGCGCCGGCCGCCCGTCGTTTGAGCAGGTGGCGATGCCCGTCGGACCGGTGCGGTTCTACGTGCGGACGAGCGGCCCCGGTCCGCGGGTGCGGGCCCGGGTGGATGCGGTCGCGCTGGCGTCGACGGCTTATGCGGCGAGCCGGCCCGAGCTCCGGTGGGATGCACGGCGCAGCCTCTCGGACGGGGTGATGGTTTTCCGCGCTCCGGAGCACGAGCTTCGCCTCGCCGGCGAGGATGCATGGGCGCTCGCCTATCCTGGCACCATCATCCTCGGGGCGGGCGCGCAGCACCCCGAGAACGCCGTGTACATCGCCTCACACGAGCGCGTGCACATCGCGCAGGCCGACCAGATCTATCTCGCCCTCGGCCGTCCCCTGCAGGATGCCGCCGCGTCCCGATCCGGGGCGGCGCGGTGGCTGAGCCGCTGGGTGGACGTGGACGTCACGGTGGCCGCCGTGACGGCCGCCGCCTGGCTGGCGGGGACCACGCCCGGGGCACGGCCCTGGGAGGTGGAGGCGACGTACCTGAGCAAGCCATGACGCGCGCACGCCTGTCCGCCTGCGCCGCGCTGGTGCTGCTGCTGGGTTCGGGGTGCATCGACTTCCTTCCGGTGTCTGGTCCGACGCAGGAGGACCTCTACGTTCACCTGTTCCTGAAGTCGAGGAACGCGGGGCCGGGCTCGGGGGCCGATTCGCTGCGGGTGGACGCATTCGTCTCGTCCGCTTCCCCGGGGCTGAGCTTCTCCGACGGCACGCTTCACGTCGCCGGCCAGCGCATAGAACCGGCGGTTCAGCGGGGCGAGTGGTGGGGCTACTCCGCGAACCTCGTGCTGCCGCCGGGCACGCTTACGGAGCCTTTCCGCATCAAGCTCCCCGTGCCCGACGGTGTGTCCCTGCCGGTGCAGGAGATCATCGTCTCGGTGGTCGCCCGCGGGGGGCCGGATACGCTTACGCTGCGCGCGGGGGCCGACCTCGTGCTGCCGATCGGCGGCAGCGCGCACCGGCCGCCGACCAGGGTCGAATCGTGGGACCTGTACGTGCAGCGTGGATTCCGCTCGGCGGAGATCCGGAGCACCGGTCCGCTCCCGGCGCAGGTCGTGGTTCCCGCGTCGCTGGTGCCGCAGGACTCCGCCCCCGTGATGGAGGTGTTGCTGAACTCGCACCGCCAGCTGCGCTGGGACACGGCCGGGTCCAGACTTAGCGTCGACATGCAGGGGACCCTGCGGTGGTCGGTGCGGGTGGTGCCGTAGCACGCACGGCGCACGGCCGGTGATCGGCCTGTGGAGCGCGGGCGAGTCTACGCTGTTCAACCCGCCCCACCGCGGCGGGCGCGGACGCGGAGCCGTGAGTGCTCCCTACCCCCACCCACTGCCGCCTGCGCCCCAACTGTTGAGGGAGAAGACCCCTGACGAGCTCCATCTCCGGCCAGTTGCGCGCCGCGCTGGTACTCGCCGCTCTGCTGGCCTGCGTTCGAGGTGCCGACGCCCAGGTCGGCACCGTCGACCCGTTGCCGTACCCCGGCTGGGAACCCTCGGACCGCGTTGCGCCAACGGTGACCGTCGCCGTCACGTATGACGGCGCGAGCGGCCTCTGGCGTTACGCGTACACGGTCGCCAACGGCCCTGCGGCTGCGCAGGACATCTGGGAGGTGGGGTTTCGCCTGGGCGGATGGTCCCGCACCGTCCTCGCCCCGGCGGGGTGGACCGCCATCGGCGACACGGAGCGGACCTTCGATATCGCCGGCCCCGGCATCCCCGGCACCTCGTTCCTGGCCGACATCCCCGAGACCCCGCCCGCCAACTTCTATTCGCCCTCGCCGCACCAGATCCCCCCCGGCGCGTCGCTGGACGGGTTCGAGTTCCACAGCCCGTTTCCCCCCGGGTACGTGCGCGCGTGGGCGCAGGGGTACGCGCCGGTGCCGTTTCCGCCCACGGGCGAGGAGGAAGATCCCTCCCTCTACGAGGCCCGCAACCCGGAGCCGCACGACACGGTGAACGCCCAGCGCTTCACGACCCTCGGCCCGTCGCGCTACACCACCGTGGTCACCCGGGGGACGCTGAACCTGGAGGGGGCGGAGGGGTTCCTGGGATTCATGAACCTGGCCGCGTCCGGGACGGTGCTGCGCGCACCGGCTCCCATTGCGCTCAAGTTCTCCGTCGGCGGGGAGACAGTCTTTCCCGAGACGTTTCGCGCGGTGCTGAACGGGGTGGACGTCACATCGTGGTTCCACGCGGGCACCGCCGGGGGCGCCGACCGGGTGGCGGTGCTCGCGCGGGGCACGCTCCCCGTGCAGGAGGGGCGCAACGTCCTGGTCACCACCGTGGAGGGGCTGCTCCCCGGCACCACCCGCCGCGGCATCGACGAGGACGTCATCCAGTTCGACGTCGTCCCCTGACCCCGCCGCGCTGACTCTTCGCGGGCGGCGGACGCGTTCCTGCCGCGTCGGCCACGATTTCTGACGCGTTTCACCATTCCTGTGCAACATGGGCGCCAACTTTCCGCAAATTGAGGAAGACGCGTCCCAGCGCCGTCACCGTGGAGTATGGGGCCCGCGTGGCCAGGCTGTTGCCGCACATTGTGTTACAATCCGTGTGGCACTCGGCGGCCGACGCGCACCGGAGTTGCCAGTGAGGGGGAGCACATCCCGGTTCGTGGGGCCGCATCCCACCCGCCCGGCCCGGCGCGGCCATCCGGCGACCGCAGCGCCCACGGATCTTCTCCCCACCACCCGCCAGGCACACCCATGATCCCACGCTCCAGACGAATCCCCATCCCCCTGCTGCTGGCCGGCGCGCTCGCGGCGTGTACCTCCGACGGCGTCGGCCCCCGTGCGGAGGCACCGCACCCGCGGGTGCTGCAGGCGTTCGCGAACGCGGGCGTGCAGGACGGCCCCGCCTCACTGCTGGAGGGGCTGGGCGAAGGCGGCGAGCCCGTGATGACGGTCGGCGTGAACGCGAGCAGCTTCGATGCACAGTCGGGCGCGCAGGGGCTGCCGATCGCGTTTCACGTGCACCCCAACGGCGGCACGCGCGGGAATCTTCGCGGAAAGGAGGTCTTCAACGCGAACGCCACCTGGCCCGGCGTGATCACGCTGTTCTGCGTGATCAATGGCACCAACTACCCCACCAAGGGGAGCGTGGACAGCCTGCGAGCCCGCAACTTCGGCACGCCGACGGGCGGGCACGGCAGCGGGCACGACTTCTCCGACACAGGGACCGGCCGCCCGCGCGGCCGGTACGTCCCGGACGGCGGCAACACCGACGACGCGGCGCGGTTCCGGACCGAGTACCGGGCCAACATCGCCTCAGGCGACGAGATGATGGCGATCTTCTACACGATCAAGGATCCCGATTCGCCCTGCGACGGCAACTCGTCGGTGGACTACTACCGCGCGGTGGTGCGCGTACCCGGGCTGGTGCAGATTCCCCAAGACGCCAACCTGCAGCTGGTGCCGCCCACCTCGAACCATCCCAGCGGCACCTTCTGGTTCCTGGAGCCCACCACGCTGGCCACGACGCGGCGGATGGGTGCACTGTTCCGCAGGGACTACGACACGCCGATGCCGCTGACGGCGGCGGCGCTGGCGCAAGGCGGGATCAACGACATCGGCAACAACTGGGGTCCTTCGCACTGGGAGCACCGGGTGGGCACCGACATCGACGTGGACGACGGGGCGGGGAACGACCCCACCCGCATCCGCCAGGTCCGCCGCCTGGGCGAGCAGGCCGGGTTCGCCGTCTGCGAGGGGCACGGCCGCCGCGGCGAACCGCCGAACCATATCCATTGCAAACAGCGCCAGTACCCCTGAAAGGAACCAGCAATGCGCATTCTGAAAACTCTGGCGCTGGCCCTTCTGGTTGCGCTCCCCGCACGCGGGGCCGCGCAGGTGGGACCGGTATCGCCGCTACCCTACCCGGGATGGGTGCCGTCGGACCAGGTGGACCCCTCGATCACGGCCGCCGTCACATACGACCAGGCAGCCGGGCTGTGGCGGTACGCGTACACCGTCGCCAACGGCCCCGCCGCGGCGCAGGACATCTGGGAGGTCTGGTTCCGCCTGGGCGGATGGGCGCGGAACGCCCTGGCCCCGGCCGGCTGGAGCGCCGTCGGCGACGCCGAGGAGACCTTCTCCATCACCGGCCCCGGCATCCCCGGCACCTCGTTCATGGCCGACCTCCAGGCGGAGTACACGGGCAACTTCGATCCACCCTCCGATTACCAGATCCCGCCGGGCCAGTCGCTCGCCGGATTCGTGCTGGAGAGCCCGTTTCCGCCGGGCTACGTGCGGGTGTACGTCCAGGGCTACGGCGCGGTGCCGTTTCCGCCCAACCCGGAGAACGGCGACACCATCGAGGCCAACCCGGTGCCGCACGACACGTTGAACTCTCAGCGGGTGACGAGCCTGGGCCCCTCCCGCTACCACGGGGTGATGACCCGGGGCACGCTGAACCTGGAGGGGGCGGAGGGGTTCCTGGGATTCATGAACCTGGCCGCGTCCGGTACGGTGCTGCGCGCACCGGCGCCCGTCGCGCTCAAGTTCTCCGTCGGCGGGGAGACAGTCTTTCCCGAGACCTTTCGCGCGGTGCTGAACGGGGTGGACGTCACGTCATGGTTCCACCCGGGCACCGCTGGGGGCGCGGACCGGGTGGCGGTGCTCGTCCTTGGCACGCTTCCCGTGCAGGAGGGGCGCAACGTCCTGGTCACTACATTGGAGGGGCTGCTCCCCGGCACCACCCGCCGCGGCATCGACGAGGACGTCATTCAGTTCGACGTCGTCCCCTGACCCCGCCGCGCTGACCCCTCGCGGGTGGCGGACGCGTTCCCGTCCGCCGCCCGCCCGACCCGAATCAATCTCTCCAGGAGATCCCTCCGTGAGGCGAATCCTTTTCGTTGTCCTGGCCGCGGGCCTCGCCGCGTGCCAGGACCTGGACCGGCCCGTGGCCGCCGGTCCCGCGGCGCCGCTCCGCGCGGAGCTGGCCGCGCCCGGGCGGTACGTCGTCGTCTTCCACCCCTCCGTGGCGGACCCGGCCGCCACCGCGCGGCGGCTGGTGGACGGGGCCGGCGGAACCCTGCTCTACACCTACTCCACCGCGCTGCGCGGCTTCGCGGCCACCCTGCCGGCGGGCTCCGCGGCGCCGCTGGCGGCGCATCCGGAGGTCGTGTCGGTGGAGGCCGACCAGGTGATGCGCCGCGCCGGCGTGCAGACGGGCGCCACCTGGGGCATCGACCGCTCCGACCAGCCCGCGCTGCCGCTGGACGGCACGTACACCTACGCGTACACCGGGGCGGGGGTGGACGCGTACGTGATGGACACCGGCATCCGCTACACGCACGCCGAGTTCTCCGGGAACGGGCGCGGCCGGGCGTACTACGGCTACGACGCCATCGGCGACGGCGAGAACGGGTGGGACTGCGACGGGCACGGCACCCACGTGGCGGGCACCGTGGGCGGCTCCACCTACGGCGTGGCGAAGGAGGTGACGCTCTGGGCGGTGCGGGTGCTGGACTGCACCGGCAGCGGCTGGGTGAGCGGCATCATCGCCGCCGTGGACTGGGTGACGGCGAACGCCAGCGGCCCCTCCGTGGTCAACATGAGCCTGGCGGGGCCGCCGGTGACGGCGCTGGAGGCCGCCATCAAGCGTTCCATCGCCGCCGGGATCACCTACGTGGCGGCGGCGGGCAACTTCAACGGCGACGCGTGCGGCATCTCGCCCGCCCGCGTCCCGGAGGTGATCACGGTGGGCGCGACCAGCCCTTCGGACGTACGCTCCTACTACTCCAGCTGGGGAAGCTGCGTGGACTGGTTCGCGCCGGGCGACAACATCACCTCCGCGTGGTGGGACGCCGACGACGCGCTCGCCACCATCAGCGGCACCTCCATGGCGGCGCCGCACGTGGCGGGCGTGGTGGCGCTGTACCTGGAAGCCAACCCCGGCGCCACCCCCGCGGCCGTGCGCCGGCGCCTGTACGACGCGGCCAGCAAGGGGGTCGTGCAGGCCGCCAACAGCGCGAACAATCACCTGCTGTACAGCCGCTTCGACCTCCTGGGAACCAACGCCGCGCCCTCCGCCGCGTTCACGCACGCGTGCACGGAACTGGACTGCGCCTTCACGGACGGCAGCGCGGACGGCGACGGAGCGCTCGTCTCCTGGCGCTGGGACTTCGGCGACGGGTCCGCGTCGTCCGCAAAAGACCCGTCCCACAGCTATGCGGCCTCCGGCAGCTACACGGTCACCCTCACCGTGCGGGACGACGACGGCGCGGAGACGGCGGTGTCGCACACCGTCACCGTATCCGTGCCCATCGTGCTTTCGGTGGCGCAGACGCGGGTGTTCGAGCTGGCGACGAACGAGCTCGCGTGGTCGGGCGCGGCATCCAGCGAGGTGGACGTGTACCGCGACGGCGCCGTCATCGCCACGGTCCCGAACGGGGGCACGTACCGCGACGCCGTGGTCGGCTCGCAGACCGTGGTCTACCGCGTCTGTCAGGCGGGGACCGCGGTGTGCTCCAACCGCGCGAGCTCGTAGCCGGGGTGGCGGGAGGCGCCGGTGGCGTGGACCTCGACTGGATGGACGGGGACGGCGATGCGCTTGCGGCGTTCGCCGCCACCCGTCAGCTTCCGGGCGGGCCCGCGCTCAAGGAGGCCGCACATGCACACCCGCCCGATGGCGGGCCGCGGTTTCCTAACGACCGCGGCGATTCTCGCGACTCTGGCAGCGTTCGTTCTCGCCGGGTGCGAGGCGATGCGGCCGGCCGTGGACGGGCCGGTGCGCGAGTACGTCCGCATGCCGCCGCCGACGCTCGACTCCCTGCGCGCGGCGCCGGAGACGATCGCCGTGGGCGGCCTGCGGATCGTCGCCGGCGCCGTGCTCTGGCTGAACCTGATGCCCGGCCCGGACCTCGGAGACGAACCGGCCGGGCCGCCGGTGCTTCCCCTCCGCGGGACGATCGACATCCACCCTGCCGATACCGCCGGCGCAAAGACGCTCCCCGCCGGACTCGCGCTTCAGGGTGCGTGGCTCCTGGCGGGCGACAGCACCTGGGCGCTGGGGGTGGTGGCGTCGGACTCCACACGCGCGACGAGCAGGAGCCTGGCGCTGGACGTGTGGGGCGGGCCGGGGTGGCTGGGGCGAGACAGCAGCGCGGACGTCGTGGTCCGCGTTCGGCGGCCGGATGGAGCGCCGCTGCTCCTCGGGGTGCGCGGCGTCCGCGTGGAAGTTTCGGAGTGAAGGCTCCCGATGCGTCGGCCGCGCGCCCGGCAACGTCCGCGGGTTGACTGCATCCCCCCACACGGCTACGTTTTCCACACGGCCGGGCCCCTGGTGGGAGCCCGGCTCCTTCGTTTCTGGACGATACTGAATCTCGGTCGATCGATATGCTCAAGCTGGGGATCGTCGGGCTGCCGAACGTCGGCAAGTCCACGCTGTTCAACGCGCTGACCGCCGCGGGCGCGGACGCCGCCAACTACCCGTTCTGCACCGTGGAGCCGAACGTGGGAATGGTGGAGGTGCCGGACCCGCGCGTGGACCTGCTCGCCGAAAAGGTGCAGCCGCAGCGGGTGCTGCGCGCCACGGTGCAGTTCGTCGACATCGCCGGGCTGGTGAAGGGCGCCTCCGAGGGCGAGGGGCTGGGCAACCAGTTCCTGGCCAACATCCGGGAGACGGACGCGGTGGTGCACGTGGTGCGCTGCTTCGACGATCCCGACGTGGTGCACGTGATGGGCGCCGTCGATCCCGTGCGCGACCGCGAGGTCATCAACCTGGAGCTGGCGCTGGCCGACCTTGCCGTCGTGGAGAAGCGGCTGGAGAAGGCCCGCAAGGCCGCGCGCGGCAACGACAAGGAGGCGCAGACCGAGCTGGGGCTGCTGGAGCGGCTGGTGGACACGCTGGGCGCGGGCCACGCCGCGCGCACGGTGCAGGCGAACGACGACGAGGAGCGCATCCTGCGCTCGTACAACCTGCTGACGGCCAAGCCCGTGCTGTACCTGGCCAACGTCTCCGAGGCCGACCTTCCCGAGGGCGACAACCCGCACGTGCGCGCGCTGCGCAAGGCCGTGGAGGAGAGCGGCGAGAGCGCCGAGATCATCCCCATCAGCAGCAAGATCGAGAGCGAGCTGGCGGAGCTGCCCGACGAGGAGAAGCAGGAGTTCCTGGAGTCGCTGGGGATCAGCGAACCCGGCCTGCACACGCTGATTCGCGCCGGCTACCGGCTACTGGGGCTGCAGGTGTACTTCACCGCGGGCGAAAAGGAAGTGCGGGCCTGGGAAATCCCGGTGGGCGCCCGGGCGCCGGAGGCCGCGGGGGTCATCCACACCGACTTCGAGCGCGGCTTCATCCGCGCGGAGACGGTGAGCTTCGCGGACTTCGAAAAAACGGGGAGTGTAAAGACCGCCCGCGAGCAGGGGCTGATGCGGTCCGAGGGCAAGGAGTACGTGGTGAAGGACGGCGACATCCTCCTCTTCCGGTTCAACGTCTGAGGACGGCGGTACGCGCGGGGGGAACGGGGATCCGGGGGATACGAGGGATGCGAGCATACGAGGGCCGTCCGAGAACAGTGCGGACGGCCCCTTTCCTTGCCAGCGCCGGGCGATCACTTTCGGCCGTGGCCGTGGGCGGAAGAGCACCGAATCGGTGCGTTCCGCAGGCGATTCGCACCATTTTGAGCCGGTGCCTGCGGTCGAGTAAAATCGCAAATATGTTCAGAGCAAGTAGTTAGCCGATGGCCCCATCTGGCCCGCTTACTGCCTCTCTCGGTGCGGCTCCCCACATTCAGCCGGTGCCGGCTTTCACGCGAATGCCGGCGATGCGTCTGCCCGTTGCGACCGAAGCGCGCGGCGTCCGTGCAGTCCGTGGGTGGCATCTTTTCTGACGAGTTTTGCAGTGAAGCCGTCCCCCGCCACGCCCCGTGGCATCCCTCTCCTTACCCCGGTTGGAGAACGCACATGAAGCTCCGCAACACCTCCCTGCTCCTCGGCGTGGTCGCCCTCGCCGCCTGCTCGGACCAGACGGCTCCCCTGGCGTCCGTGCCGGCCAGCGGTGCCCCGCTGCACCAGGCCGCCAGTGGGCGCGGCATCCAGGACGCGTACATCGTGGTTCTGAACGAGGGCGCCGACCCCCGCTCGGTGGCCGCGGTGGCCGGCGTGTCGCCGAGCCACGTCTACACCGCCGCGCTCAACGGCTTCGCGGCCACGCTGAACGCCGGGCAGCTGAACGCGCTGCGCCACAACCCCGCGGTGGCCTTCGTGGAGCAGGACCAGGTGGTGGAGCTCGCGACCACCCAGTCGAGCGCCACCTGGGGGATTGACCGCATCGACCAGCGCTCGCTGCCGCTTTCCGGCACCTACAACTACACCGCCACCGCGGGGACCATCCGGGCGTACGTCATCGACACGGGCGTCCGCGCCACGCACAACGAGTTCAGGCGCAGCGACGGCACCACCCGCGCGCAGAACAACTACAACGCCACGGGCGACGGGAAGAACTACGACTGCAACGGGCACGGCACGCACGTGGCCGGCACC
>JAHWJJ010000451.1 GCA_019348475.1 Gemmatimonadota bacterium
AACCCGGTTCCACTTTCAGCGGCGCCATTGCTGGGCTTACGCCGGATTCGCGCGCACCGCGCACGGCCGGGATCGGCGGTGCAGCCCAGCCGCCGCCTCGAACTTCGCCGCGCGGCCGACGTAACCTGTTGATTTTGCGCATGATAGTCCCCGGGCCCCTGACCGCTCCGCCAGATGCGGCCAGCGTGGAACCGCACGCATCTACACGCGAAATTCCGAAAAACGCCCTCGTCGCGATCGGCCTCCGGACGTCGCCCGACGCACGGCGGCACTCCTAGCGGTGCGAGAAGGGCCGCGGAACCGCACAGGCATCCCCTCCACCCCAGGCCCTCTCTCCCGCGCCGGCCGCGCCGGGAGCGGGGCAGGGGCCGCTACCGAGCGCCGAATCCCTGCCGGAACGACTCCACCACGCGCCGCGCCGCCTGCTGCGCGTTCCCGAAGGCGTCGCGGGCGCTCTCGCGGTACGAGGCCGCGGCCGCCGCGACGTCTTCGGCGTAAGCGGGCTCCGGCTCGCCGCGGCGGCGGTACTCGCCGGCCAGGATGCGCTCGTACGCGCCGCTCTCGAACCAGTTGCGCATCTCGGCCACGCGAATCACGGGCGCGGGGTGGGTGAGCGCCAGCACGTTCAGCACCTTGAAGACCTGGTCGGCCAGGTCGCCCGTCTCGCGGTACTCCTCGGCCTGGCCGATGAAGTCGGCCAGGTTGGCCTGGTCCGCGCTCCCCCCCGCGAACCGCAGCATCGTCCGCATGGCCGCCTCGGGGTTCTGCACGGCCAGGATGCCGGCCCGGTCGCACGAAAGCTCGGCCTTGCGGTGCCATTCCATCAGCGCCATGAGCACCGCGCGCGCCGCCAGCCCCACGATGGGAAATCCCACCAGGGAAAGCTGGTAGAGCACGACCATCATGGTCAGGTAGAGCGTGTGCCCGCTCAGCACGTGCCCCAACTCGTGTCCCAGGACGAAGCGCAGCTCGTCGTCGTCCAGCTGCTCCACCGTCAGCGCGTTCACCACGATGAACGGCTTCTGCATCCCGAAGGCAAAGGCGTTCAGCGTGTACCCCTGCTGCACGTAAAGCGGGTGCGGCTGCACGTCCAGGGTTCGGGCGGCCTCCAGGTACAGCCGGTGCACGCGTGGAAACTGCGTGGGGCTCACCCGCACCGAACTGGAGAGAAAGGCCAGGCGAAGCGGCTTTTCGCCAAAGAAGCCGAAGACGGTGCGCAGCACCTGGTCGAAGACGGGGATCTTGCGCAGCGCGTTCAGCGCGGCGCGGTCGGCCGGGTGTTCCCAGCTGCGCGGGTCGATCTGGCCAAGGGTGCGGGTGGATGCGCTCATCAGGCTTCGCGGCGTGGCTGTGGTGGGGTGCGGGTGCGGCGGGGCCGCGGATGCGGGGGACGGTACGGGGCCGGCGGCGCGGGGTTTCAGCGCCTCACGGACCCCGATGGTGCGCGGCGGTGTACGCTTCGTGCGTCAAAGGGTGCTTGCGCGGCTCTACCGCGCTGCGCCTCAACACCTTAGATTTCCGTATACCTGCCGTCATCACGCCGCCTCCGGGGGACCGGCCGGCGGTGCGGACCGTCTCCCACGCATCTTGGAGAATTCGCCATGCGCCGTCAACGCATCGCCCTGCTCGCCGTGCTCGCACTGTTCGCCGTGCTCCCCGCGCAGGCGGGGGCGCAGCAGGCATCGCAGCTTCGCGGCACCTGGACGCTGAACCGCGAAGCCAGCGACGACATCAACGCCAAGATCAACACGGCGGTCGCGCGGATGAACGTGGTGGTGCGCCAGATCGCGCGTCCGCGCCTGCGCAGCACCAACACCGCCTACCCGCGCCTGGTGATCTCGTACGACGCCACCAACGTGCGCGTGGACATGCAGGGCCGCCCGTCGGTAAGCAGCCCCGCCAACGGCCAGCCGGTGCTGTGGGAGCGCGAGAGCGGCCGCACCTGCACCCAGCTGCGCGGCGACTGCGTGCGCGTGACGACGGAGTGGGAGAACGGCGCGCTGACGCAGACCTTCCGGGCCGAGGACGGCCAGCGCGTCAACGTGTACACCGTGAACGCCGACGGCAGCGTGATGACGATGAACGTCACCATCACCAGTCCCCGCCTTCCGTCGCCCCTGACCTACAAGCTGGTCTACAACCGCGCGTCGTGAGGCGCCAGGCTGGCGGAGAGGATTTCCGGTGGATGGAGAGGCGGCCCGCGACGAACGGGCCGCCTCTTCGCGTTTGGGGCTGATGTGCCGCGCGGGCGGAGCCCTGTGCGGGAGCGGCTGAAGCCGCCGCAACGACTGCGGAAAGCTCCGCAAACTGCGCGGGGCTTCAACGGCGAGGGGCCCGCGGATGTGCACTCGGCCGGTGCGCGGCAGGAGCAGTCCGCGACAGCGAACTGCGCGAACTTGCAGCGGCGAATTCATTCGCTCCGGCTCGGACCTCGCCACCGCCATTCGCTCCGGCTGGCACTTCGCCCGGGTGGAGGCTCGGGATCTGGTGCAGCATGGCCGCCCCCCACGCCGGAGCGGCTGAAGCCGCCGCAACCACTGCGGAAAGCCCCGCAAACTGCGCGGGGCTTCAACGGCGAGGGGCCCGCTGCTCTGACCCGGGGGCCCCAGGCGCCGGCCCCGCGCGCGCTTGCCGGGCGCGGCGGTGGTCCGGAGATTCCATGTGCCGCCGGCGGTGCAGGCGAATCGGAATCCCGCGAGAGGCGAGGGAATGGAGCGCAAGACGCTGCTGGTGGGGCTCGCCCACCCGGACGACGAGGTGGGCGCGGCGGGGACCATCCTGGCGCAGAAGGCACGCGGGGACCGGGTGGTGGTCGTGTGGCTCACCCGTGGCGAGATGACGGAGGCGTTCGGTCCGCTTCCCGCGGAACAGGTGGCGGCACGGCGCGAGGAGCACGGCCGCCGGGCGGGCGAGATCCTGGGGGTGGAGACGCGTTTTCTGGACTTCAGCGACTGCCGCGTGCAGGCGGACGCCGAATCCGCATGGCGGGTGGCGCGGCTGCTGGCGGACATCCGCCCCGACGGCCTGCTCACCTGGGGCGACGCGTGGGGGCGCGGCATGCGGCACCCGGACCACCAGGCATCGGGCAAGATCTTTCGCGACGCCATCACGCTGGCGCGGATCGCCAAGGTGGTGGCGCCGGCGCAGCCGCACCGCGCACTCGTCCCGGTCTTCACCTACCGCGGGGCGTACTCGTCCATTCCGGCCGTGGCCGTGGACGTGGAGCCGTACGTCGACACCATCCACGAGCTGGCGCGCTTTTACCGCGAGAGCATCGGCTTCGGCGAGCGGGAGTGGGTGGAGCGGCGGCTTCGCCACGCGGCCGAGCCGTACGGCCTGCGCTACGCCGAGGTGTTCGACGCGTGGGAGACGCGCCCCGGCACCGTCTCCCACCTGATCCCCGCCGAGCCCGCGGACGCCGGCGAGCCGATGCACCCCGAGCGCGCGCAGTAGTCCGCCGGCGCGTCCCGGGCTCGCTGCGGATCTGATCCGGCCGTCGCCGTGTCCGCGCCAGGAGCGAATGAATTCGCCGCTGGAAAATCGCAAAGTCCGCCTGCGCGCCGCCTTCGCGGAATGCTCTTGCCGCGCGCCGGCCGGGTGCGCCACCCGCCGCCCCCAAGCCGTTGAAGCCCCGCGCAGTTTGCGGGGCTTACCGCGGTCCCAGCGGCGGCTTCAGC
>JAHWJJ010000452.1 GCA_019348475.1 Gemmatimonadota bacterium
TGGCGGTGGGGATCACGTCGTTGGAGCTCTGCCCCATGTTGACGTGGTCGTTGGGATGCACCCGGCGCCCGCCGCCCAGCAGCTGGGTGGCGCGCGTGGCGATCACCTCGTTGGCGTTCATGTTGCTGGAGGTGCCGCTCCCCGTCTGAAAGACGTCCAGCACGAACTCGCCGTCCAGCCGCCCCTGGATCACCTCGTCGGCCGCGCGGGCAATGGCCTCGCCGATCTCCGCCTCCAGCAGTCCCATCTCGACGTTGGCCTGCGCGGCGGCCTTCTTGACGGTGCCCAGCGCGTGGATGAAGCGCCGCGGAAAGCGGATGCCGCTGATGGGAAAGTTCTCGACGGCGCGCTGCGTCTGCGGGCCGTACAGGGCGTCGGCGGGAACCTGCATTTCGCCCAGCGAGTCGCGCTCGGTGCGAAAGCCGGAGGTGCTCGTATCCGTCATGGCGATTCCAGCGGTCGTGCGTGGGGGTCACGGTTGGGACGCGGCAAAATGCACCCGCCGCCCACCGCGCGCAAACGGCTCCGCTCGGGGAGGGCGGTGGATGCAGAAAGGCCCGGCCATCGGCTGGCGAGTCGTCCCCGGCGACGCAGGGGCGAGCTGGGCGGGCGGCTGATGTTCCAGGGCACGCTCGCGGAGCTCGTGGCGGCCGAGACGCTCACGGCCGCTACGCGCTCGAAGGGTCGGCTGGCGGCCGCGCGCCGCGCTGGCGCTTGCCGGCGAACGGGTCCCCGCCGGAGGTGAGGTCGTCCTGGCGGACGTCCAGGACCTCCAGCGCCTCGGCGGCGGCCTCGGCGCCGGCGCCGTAGAGGAAGACGGGGACCCCGGACTGGCGCAGCCGCTCGGCCACGTCGATGCGGTCCTCGAAGGCGCACACCAGCTCGTAGTCGCGCCGCAGCCGTTCCACCACCTCTACCTTGAACACCCCGGCCGGGCGGTCCTCGCCTTCGGGGCGCATCAGGAGCGCGTCGTACTCCGCCAGTCCGTTGGCCTCCAGCCAGCGCACCGTCTTCTGGCGCGTATACTCCGGCCGGCCGGTGAGGAAGAGGATGCGGATGCCGGCCGCGTGCATGGCGCGCAGCACCTCCATGGACGCCGCGATCGGCGGGTCGGTGTCGATGGCGTCGAAGTACGAGCGCCAGTCGCGGGCGCGCCCGTGCTCCACCTCCACGAAGTGTGCGCGCGCCTTGTCGTCGCTGAGGGTGCCGTCCAGGTCCCAGATCATCGCGCGGGGGCGGGGGCGGGGGGCGTCCGCCCCCGCCCCGGCAGCCTGCGTTCCGGTTTCGTCCCGCATCCCTCGGCTCAGCGCTTCTTCGGCCGCGTGGGGCGGATCTCGATGCGGGAGGGAAGGGCGTTCTCCGGGAACGCGAGCAGTTCCATCACCAGCCGCGCGATGTCGCCGGGCTGGATCATCCAGTCGTTCTCTGGGGACGGCTTCTTCTCGTTGAAGTGCGTGTCGACCGAGCCGGGCATGATGCAGCACACGCGGATGCCGTGCTCGCGCACGTCCAGCATCATCGCTTCGGAAAAGCCCAGCAGGCCGAACTTGCTGGCGTTGTACGCTGCGCCGCCCGCGAATGGGTTCTTCCCCGCCAGCGAGCCGATGTTGATGATCCACCCGCCTCCGCGGCGCTTGAGGTGCGGGATGGACTCGTGGCAGGCGTAGTACACGCCGTTCAGGTTGGTTTCGATCACCTGGTGCCAGTGGTCGGCCGACAGCTCGTCCACGGGCCCGAAGCGCCCCACCCCGGCGTTGTTCACCAGCACGTCCAGTCCGCCCAGGTCGAGCGCCGCCTCCACCATCGTCCGCACGTCGTTGCGGCTGCGGACGTCGCAGCGCAGCGCGGCCACCTTGCCGCTGCCCAGGCGGTCCAGCTGCCGCGCGGCCGCCTGCACCTCGCCCTCGTCGCGCGCGGTCACCACCACGTTTGCGCCCTCCCGGGCCATCGCCTCGGCGATCGAGTAGCCGATCCCCTTGCTGCTCCCCGTTACGATGGCCGTCTTTCCCTCCAGCGTCCCCGGCATTCCGATTCCCCCGTGCGTTCGGTCAGGTGCGTGGTCGCGACGTTCGCGCGGAGGGCGCAAGTCGCAGGCCCGCCGGATGGGGGCAGGGAATAGGGAACAGGGAATAGGGAATAGGGAATAGCGAATAGTATCTGACGAATGAAATCTCGCGCATGTTGCGCAAGATGTGCTCGAGCTACCCGCTGGAGCCGTTGCTGGAGTTTGCCTGATGCAATCGGAGCGGGTCGGAACCTGGCGCGGCTCACTCGTGGGGCTTCGGAATCGCGTCGCGTGAGGGATGCGCGCCCGCAGGGCCGTTGGCAACGGTTGTATCGTTGCCTACGGCGCGCGCAGCCCGGCCCGGAGCGCAGCGGAGGGACACGCCCAGAACCGCCGTTCGTCCTGTTTGGTTCCGGCTACGCCGGGTTAGGGAATAGGGAATAGGGACAGGCCATGCACGGCGCAAAGGGGACGGCGCGCCGCCCCCGGATGGAGCGGCGCGCCCGGTGGAGCTTCAGCCGGTTACAGGCTGCCCTTCCAGAGCAGGCGGTTGGGCGTGCCCGTGGGGTTGCTCTTGATCACGCCGGTGGTGGCGTTGTTGATGATCCAGTTGTGCACCGTGGCGCTGGAGACGTCGCCGTACACGCCCTTGTACAGCGCGCCCACGCCCGCCACGTGCGGGCTGGCCATCGACGTGCCGCTGATGGTGTTGGTCTCCGTGGTGCCGCTGCCGATCCACGCCGACTTGATGCTGCTGCCCGGGGCGTACAGGTCCACGCAGTTGCCGTAGTTGCTGTAGTTGGCCTTGTAGTCCGTGCTGGTGCTGGCGGCCACGCCCGCGATGGCCGTGCCGTACGCCGCGCGCGCCGGCGAGTAGTTGCAGGCGTTGGCGTTGCTGTTCCCCGCGGCCACGGCCACGAAGACGCCGGCGTTGCTCAGGTTCTTGACCGCGTCGTCCACCGAGGTGCTGGCGCCGCCGCCCAGCGACATGTTGGCCACGGCGGGCTTGATGTGGTTGGCGCGCACCCAGTCCACCCCAGCGATGATGCCGCTGTACGAGCCGCTGCCGTTGCAGTCCAGCACGCGCACGCCGCGGGGCATGGACTTCTTGGCCACGCCGTACAGCTTCCCGCTGATGGTGCCCGCCACGTGCGTGCCGTGCCCGTTGCAGTCGTTGCCGTTGCCGCCGAACGCGTCGTACACGGTCTGCGCGCGGCCTTCGAACTCGGCGTGCCCCGCGTCGATGCCCGTGTCGATGACGTAGGCGCGGACCGTGGAGGCCGTGTTGTTGTAGTTGTACGTGCCCGACAGCGGCAGCCCGCGCTGGTCGATGCGGTCGATCCCCCACGTGGCGCTGCTCTGCGTGGTCTGCAGCTCCACGCGCCCGTCCTGCTCGATGTACGAGACGGCCGGGTTGTGCCGCAGTGCGTTGAGCTGCCCCTCGTTGAGCGACGCGGCGAACCCGTTGATGGCCGCGCCGTACACGTACGTGGGATCCACCCCCGCCACGGCCGCCACCGACCGGGCATCGGCGCCCTCGTTCAGGACCACGACGTACGCGCCTGCGATGGCGTTGGCGCCCGCGGAAAGCAGCGGGGCGGCCGTGGTGGCGCGTCCCGACACCGGCGTCTGGTCCGAGCACGCGGCCAGGGCCAGCACCGCACCG
>JAHWJJ010000082.1 GCA_019348475.1 Gemmatimonadota bacterium
TGACGGCGTTTCCGCCGCCGCCGCCCACGCCCACCACCTTCATGCGGGCGTTCTGGGTCATCGTCTCGTCGTACTCGAAGACCATGTGCGCTGGCTCCTCCATGGGGAGGGACGGGCGTTTGAGAAGGATCCGGATTACGGAACGTCCACGGGGAGCTCAGAAGAAATCCGAGATCCAGTCACGCATCCACTTGATGGCGCCGTTGACCGAAGCGCCGGACATGGCGCTCCCTTCGGGTGCTTCCGACACGAGCCGGCGCGAGCCGTACACGGCCAGTCCTGCAGCGGTCGAAAACTTGGGGCGCCGGACAGAATCCGCAAGGCCGCCCAGCCCCTCGCCGGGGACGCCGATGCGCACGGGCGCCGCAAAGCCGCGCTCCGCCAGCTCCAGCACCCCCTGCATGCTGGCCCCGCCGCCGGTAAGGACGATGCCGCCGCCCAGCTGCCCGGCAAAGCCGCCGCGGTCCAGCTCCGCCGCCACCAGGCCGAAGATCTCGTCCATCCGCTGCTCGATCACGTGCGCCAGCAGCTCGCGCGCGACGTGCCGCGTCTGCCCCGCGGCGGCGCCGGGGATCTCGAAGGTCTCGTCCGGCCGCACCAGGTCGGCGCGCGCCACCCCGTAGCGCTCCTTGGCGCGCCCGGCCTCGGCATAGGGAAGGGAGAGGCCCTTGGCGATGTCGTTGGTCACCGTGGCGCCGCCCCAGGGGAGCGAGGTCAGGTGGCGGATCTTCCGCTCGTGGAAGATGCAGACGTCGGTCGTCCCCCCGCCCAGCTCCACCAGCGCGATCCCGATCTCCTTCTCGTCCTCGGTCACCACGGCCAGCGAAGAGGCCAGCGGCTCCAGGACCAGCTCGGCGACGGTGTAGCCTGCGCGGGTGACGGCCTTGCGCACGTTCTGCCCGGCGGTGGCGCTGCCGGTGACGATGAAGACCTCGGCCTCCAGCCGGGTTCCCGCCATGCCGACGGGGTCGCTGATGCCGCCCTGCGCGTCGACGATGTACTCCTGCGGGATCGCGTGGATCAACTCGCGGTCGCCGGGGATCACCACCGCGCGGGCCACCTCCTGCACGCGGTCCACGTCGCCCGGGCGGATCTCGCCGTCGCCGCCGGGGCCGCGCCCCACGGCCACGACGCCGGTGGAGGGCCAGGCGTGGATGTGCTCGCCCGCGATACCGGTGTACAGCTTCTGCACCGTGACCCCCGCCATCAGCTCGGCCTCCTTGACGGCCTTGCGGACCGACTCGGTGGTGGCCTCGATGTCGGTGACGATCTCGCGCCGGATGCCCCCGGTGCGCGCCTGCCCCACGCCCAGGATCTTGACCTGCGCGCGCTGCGGGGCGTCGCCGGTGACCTCGGCGATGACGACGGCGGTCTTGCTCGACCCGATGTCCAGCCCTGCGACGATGGTGGGACGCATGGATTCGGTCTGCGTGCGGCTGCGGGTCACGAAACGGGTTGCGGCGCGGGCGCCGGCGCAACCTCTGGAAGCCGGACGACCACCATGTCGGCGAAGCGGGCGTCCACCTGCGCGCGCCCGCCCTGCGGCACGCGCCGCGCGACGTCGGCCAGGGTGGCGCGGAGCTGCGTGAGCCGGGGCTCCGCCGCCCCGGCGGGAAGGAGCACCTCCGCCCGCGGGTGCGCCAGGACCAGCCACGTCGCGCCGCCGGGCCCGCCGCGCAGTTCGCTGACGCGCGCCATCAGCATGGGATCGGCGTCCGCCAGGCGCCCCGCTTCGGCCAGCAGCCGGAGCGTGGCGGGGTCGCGGACGCGGGTCGCGGTGTCGGGCGCGGCGCCGGCGAGCGGCAGGTCCACGGGAACACGCGCCGGATCCACGGGGAGCAGCTCGCCGCCGGCCGTCGCCGGTCGCAGCGTCCCCGCGGCCACCAGGGCCACGGGGCGCTTTTCCGTGATGCGGATGCGCAGCGTGGCCGGCAGCCGCCGCTCCACCCGCGCTTCGGCGATCACGGGGTGCCTCTCCAGCGCCGCCTCCCATTGCGCCGGGTCGGTCCACACGCTGGCGCCGATGCGGACGCCCGACGCGGCCACCACCTCGTGCGGCGCGAGAAGGCGCGTCCCCGCGACCTCCACCCGGTTCGCGTCGAACAGCGGCACCCGCCGCAGCGCCGGCGGCGCCCAGAACGGCGCCGATCCCGCCGCGGCGGCCACCAGGCCCAGGAGCGCCAGGCGGACGGGGCGCTTCATCGGCCCGCTCCGGACGGGGCGCCGCGCAGCATCTCCAGCAGCTCGCGCGCGGCGGCGTCCAGGTTTCCCGCGCCCATGGTCACGCACAGGTCGCCCGGGCGCAGCTCGGCGGCGACGGCATCCACCACGTCCGCGCGCTCCCGCACGTAGCGCACGTCCGCGCCCGCCGCCCGCGCGTGCTCCAGGATCATCTCCCCCGTCACGCCCTCGATCGGCTTCTCGCGGGCGGCGTAGACGTCGGTGACGAAGATCACGTCCGCCCGCGCCAGCGTCTGGCCGAACTCGCGGGCAAAGTCGCGCGTCCGCGAGTACAGGTGGGGCTGAAAGCAAAGCACCAGCCGGCGGTCCGGGTGCCCGGCGCGCGCGGCGGCGATCGTCGCCTGCACCTCGGTGGGGTGGTGCGCGTAGTCGTCCACGAACAGCACCCCGTCCGCCTCGCCCAGGGTCTCGAAGCGGCGGTCCACGCCGCGGTACGCCGCCAGCCCTTCCGCGATCGCCTCCCACGCCACGCCGAAGCGGCGGGCGACGGCCACGGCGGCCAGCGCGTTGCGGACGTTGTGCAGCCCCGGCGCGGCCAGCTGCGCCGTTCCCAGCACGGTGCCGCGCTCGCGGACCACGAAGGTACAGTCGCCGCCGGAGGGGCGCACGTCTTCGGCGCGGAACATGGAGCCGGCGCTCACCCCGTAGGTGACGATGCGCTCGGGGCCGCCGCGAAGGGTGTTGAGCAGCCGCGCGGCGCCGTGGTCGTCCGCGCACCCGGCGATCAGCCCGTCGGCGGGGACGGCGTCGACGAAGGTGCGGAACGCCTCCTCCACCGCGTCCAGGGAGCCGTAGATGTCCAGGTGGTCGGCCTCGAGGGTGGTCACCACGGCCACGGTGGGGCGCAGCTGGTGGAACGAGCGGTCGTACTCGTCGGCCTCCACCACGTACACGCTGTCGCCGCCGCGGCGCAGGTTTCCCCCCCACGCGGGGACGCGGGCACCGACGAACCCCGTGGGATCGAGCCCGGCCGCGGCCAGCACCCCCGTGGTGAGCGTGGTGGTGGTCGTCTTTCCGTGCGTCCCCGCGACTCCCACGACGGTGGCGTGGTTGACGATGGCGCCCAGCGCCTCCGCCCGCTTGAGCACCGGGATGCCGGCGGCGCGCGCGGCGGCCAGCTCCGGATGCCCCGCGGGGACGGCGGCGGTGACGATGAGCGCTGCGCACCCCTCCACGTGAGACGGGTCGTGGCCCTGGTACACGGTGGCCCCGCGCTGCTCCAGCAGCTGCGTCGCGGGCCCGGGGGACGAGTCGCACCCGGTGACGCGGGCGCCAGCCAGCAGCGCCATCTCCGCCAGCGGCGCCATGCCCGCCCCGCCGATCCCCATGAAGTGCACGGGGCCGCGCTCTGCCAGCTGAACCAGGTCGAAGTCGGTGCTCAATGTAACGCAGGCCCCACGTGTAAGAAAGAACGTCGGGACGCATTCTCGCGCCCTTCCCTGCTCCCCCGCTGCGACGAACCGCGGTGATCATCGGCAGCCTCCGCGCGAGCGCCCCCTCCGCTCGCTCAGGCTCGCACCTCCCCCAAAAAACCCTGGGGGAGGTTGAACTGCAGTCTTTCCCGGCTCGCGCCGCTCAACTCACGCACCCACGCACCCACGCACTTTCGCACTTTCGCACTCACCCACTCACCAGCCGCGCCAGCTCGCGGACGATGAGGTCGGCGGCGTGCGGCTGACCGCGCTCCTTCGCCTTCGCGGCGAGCGAGGCGCGCCGGGCGGGATTGTTCGCCACGGCCATCATCTCCCTCCACAGGCGCCCGCCGCCCAGCTCCTTCTCCTCCACCATCACCGCCGCGCCGGCCTCCGCCAGGGCGACCGCGTTGTGGTACTGGTGGTTGGCGGCCGCGGTCGGCAGCGGGACGAGGATCATGGGGATGCCCCAGGCGCACAGCTCGGCCAGCGACATGGCGCCCGCGCGGCTGATGGCGAAGTCGGCGGAGGCCAGCGCGCCGGGCATGTCCTGGATGTACGGAACCGCCTTCACCCACGCGGGGCTCCCCAGGTCCGCCAGCGCGCCCTGCACGCGGTCGAAGTTCCCCGTCCCCGTGGCCCACAGGATCTCGAAGCCCTCGCCGCCGGGGAGCCGCCCGTCCACCACCCCGCGCAGGTCCGCCAGCAGCGCCTCGTTCACCGCGCGCGCGCCCTGCGAGCCGCCGACGACCAGCCCCACCGTGCCGCCGCCCAGCCCGAACTTCGCCCGCGCCGCCGCCCGGTCCGCGGAAAAGTCGGGGGGGCGGATGGGGTTGCCGAACTCGAACACCTCCGTGCGCTTGCCCGGCTTCAGGTAGCGCCGCGCCTCGGGAAACGCCAGGTGGATCTGCCGCACGCGCCCGGCGACCAGGCGCGAAACCACGCCGGGAAAGGAGTTCTGCTCCTGCACCGCGGCCGGCACCCCCCGCAGCAGCGCGAACGCCACCGCGGGCCCACTGGCGTATCCGCCCGTGCCGACCACCAGGTTGGGGCGGAAGGTGCGGAAGATGTGGTTCAATCCCCCGAACGACTGCGCCATCGCCGGCACCAGCCGCCAGTTCTGCCACGGCTTCGCCCGGCGGATCGGCTCGAGGGGCAGCAGCCGGTGCGGCACCCCCTTCTCGGGGAGCACCCGCGCCTCCACCCCCCGCCTGGCCCCGACGAAGAACACCTCCGCCGCCGGGTCCAGGCGGCGGAACGCATCCCCCAGCGCCAGTGCGGGGTACAGGTGCCCGCCCGTCCCCCCGCCCGCGAACAGCACCCGCGGCGCCGTCATCGGGCCGCCTCCCGCGGACCGGAGGCGCGCGCGATGCTCATCAATATCCCCACCGCCGCGAACGCCGTCAGCAGCGCGCTGCGGCCGTAGGACATGAAGGGGAGCGCCACCCCGGTCGTCGGCAGGAGCGCGAGGGCCACGCCCATGTGCAGGAACGCGCTCACGGCGATCAGGTTGGTCATTCCGATGGCGAGGAGGTAGCCGAAGCGGTCCGGCGCGCGCGCGGCGATGCGGTACCCCACCACCAGGAACCCGCTGAACAGCGCGACCACGAACACGATCCCCAGCAGCCCCCACTCCTCGGCCATCATCGAGAAGAGGAAGTCGTTGTGCGGCTCCGGGAGAAAGCCGTACTTCTGCCGGCTCTCGCCGAAGCCCACGCCGCTCACCCCGCCGGAGCCGATGGCGATGAGCGACTGGTGGATCTGGTAGCTCACCCCGCCGGTGTCGTGCGTGGGATCCAGGAAGGCGGCGATGCGGCGCGCGCGGTACCCCTCGCCCTGCACCAGCTTCCACAGCACCGGCACGGCCAGCAGCCCCAGCAGGATGAAGTGGCCGATGCGGGCGCCGCCCGCGAACAGCACCAGTGCGCCCAGCAGCACGATCAGCAGCGCCGCGCTCATGTTGGGCTGCTTCAGCACGAGGAGGACGATGGGGATCCACACCACCAGAAAGGGCATGAGTCCCTTGCTGAGCGAGTGCAGCCGGTCCGCCTTCTTCACCGCCAGCGCCGCCGTCCAGGCAACGATGGCGATCTTGGCGAACTCCGAGGGCTGAAAGCTGATCCCCAGGTTCAGCCAGCGGCGCGCGCCGTTGATGCGCGGCGCGATGGCCTCCGTCCCCGGCAGCACCACCACCACCAGCATCACCCCGATCCCGCAGAGCATCGGCCAGGCGAGCAGGCGCCAGCGGCGGTAGTCCACGCGGGAGAGGACGACGGCCAGCACCGCCCCCGTCATCCCCCCGACCAGCTGCTTGAGGGCGTAGAAGTGCCCCGGCAGCCCTTCCGACGCGGCCAGGAAGCTGCTGGCGCTGTACATCTCCATCAGCCCGAAGGCGAACGCGAAGGCGGTGAGCCCCACCAGCGCCCGCGTTTCCCACGTCTCGTCGCGCGCGGCGGCGACCGCGGAGGGCGCGCGCTCCCGCGGCGTGACCACGGGCTGCGCGGGGTCCGCCGGCCGCTTTCCGCGTCCCCGTCCGATGGCGATGCTCGTCATCCTGCGCCGCCCTCCCGGGCCAGCTGCGCGAAGCGCCGCCCGCGGTCTTCGTAGTTCCTGAACATGTCGAAGCTGCTGCACGCCGGGCTCAGCAGCACCGCGTCCCCCGGCCGCGCCACCTGCCGCGCGCGGTCCACCACCCGGTCGAACCCGCCGTCCACCCGCTCCACCGGCGCCCTCCCCTCCAGGTCCCCGACGATCACCGGCGCCGCCTCGCCGTACGCCAGCACCGCCTTCACCCGGCCGCCGAAGTCCGGCAGCAGCTGCGTGTACGACTCGCCCTTGTGCTTGCCGCCCAGCAGCAGCACCGTCGGCCGGGTCATCCCGCGCACGGCCACCCGGGTGGAGGCGATGTTGGTGGCCTTGCTGTCGTCGATCCACAGCACGCCGTCCTTTTCGACGACCGGCTCCAGCCGGTGCGCGGGTGCCTGGAAGGTGCGCAGCCCCGCCGCGATCCCCTCCACCGAAGCCCCCGCCAGCCGCGCCGCCAGCGCCGCCGCCAGCGCGTTGGCCACGTTGTGCGGCCCCAGGATCTGCAGCTCCGCCGCGTCCACCACCCGCTCGGTGTGCCCCGCCTCGGTTCGGATCATCAGCGCGCCGCTGGAAAGCCATCCCCCCAGCTCGTCCTCGGACTCCGGCGCCGTCTCCACGCGAAAGTACAGCCGCGTCCCCGGCGCGTCGCCGATCAGCGTCCGCGCGCGCTCGTCTTCCGCGTTCAGGATCCACCGGCTTTCGGCGGAGGCGTTGATGAAGAGGCGGGCCTTGTCGGCGTAGTACTCCTCCACGCCGTCGTACCAGTCCAGGTGGTCCGGCGCCAGGTTGGTCAGGATGCCGATCCGCGGCGTGAACCGGTCGATCCCCGCCAGCTGGAACGAGCTGCACTCGACGACGGCCCACGCCGGGCGCGGCTCGCGCATGGCCAGCTCGCTGAGCGCCGTGCCGATGTTGCCCCCCGCCACGGCGTCGATCCCGTCCGCGCGCAGCAGGTGCTCGATCAGCGCGGTGACCGTCGTCTTTCCGTTGGTCCCCGTGATGGCGATGACGGGCGCGTCCAGCTGCTCGTAGGCGAACTCGATCTCCGGGATCACGGGGACGCCGCGGATCGCAGCTTCCTTCAGCACCGGCGCCGTGGGCGGGATGCCGGGGGAAAGGACGATGCGCCCGCACGCCGCCAGCTTCGCCAGGTCGTGCCCGCCCACCTCCGCGTCCCCGCCCAGCGACCGCACCTGCTCCGCCGCCTCGCGCGCCGCGTCGGACGAGCCGGCGTCGCTGGCGTAGATCCTGGCGCCGCGGCCCAGGGCCAGGCGCGCCGCGGCCAGCCCGCTGCGGGCCAGCCCCAGCACCCCGATGGTTTCCCCGGCCAGCGAACGCGGCATCAGCGGATCTTGAGCGTGGCGAAGGCGGCCATGGCGCAGATGACCCCCGCGATCCAGAAGCGGATGATCACCTTGCTCTCGTGCCAGCCGATCTGCTCGAAGTGGTGGTGCAGCGGCGCCATGCGGAAGATCCGCTTCCCCACCCCCGTCCGGCTCTTGGTCCACTTGAAGTAGAGCGTCTGCGTCGCGACGCTCAGCGCCTCCGCCACGAACACCGCGCCCACGATGGCCAGCAGGAACTCCGCCTTGAGCATGATGGCCACGGCGCCCAGCACGCCGCCGATGGCCAGCGACCCCGTGTCGCCCATGAACACCTCCGCCGGGTGCGCGTTGAACCACAGAAAGCCCATGCACCCGCCGGCCAGCGCCAGGCAGAAGATGGTGAGCTCACCCGCGCCCGGCAGGTAGAACACGTTCAGGTAGTCCGACGCGTCCACGCGGCCCAGCAGGTAGGCAAAGACGCCGAAGGTGGCGCAGGCGATGGCGGAAAGCCCCGCCGCCAGCCCGTCCAGCCCGTCCGTCAGGTTCACCGCGTTGCTGCATCCCACCACGATGAAGGCCACCCACAGGATGTAGACGGGCCACCAGAACTCCACGTGGATGCTCTTGAAGAACGGGATCTGCGTCCAGGTCGACGGGATCTCGCCGCCGATCTCGAACAGCACCAGCACCGTCCCCAGCACCAGCCCCATCCCCGCCTGCCCCAGGATCTTGTAGCGCCCCTTGAGCCCGCCGGTGTTCTTGCGGACGATCTTGAGGTAGTCGTCCAGAAAGCCCACCGCGCCCAGGACGATCAGCACGACCAGCGCGAGGACGGTGTACCAGTTGTCCAGCCGCGCCCACAGGAAGACGGGAATCACCGTGGCCAGGATGATGAGCACCCCGCCCATCGTCGGCGTGCCGCTCTTTCCCAGGTGCGTCTGCGGGCCCTCGGTGCGCACCACCTGCCCCACCTTCAGCATCCGCAGCCGCGAGATGATGGCGGGGCCGAACCAGAACGCCACCAGGAACGCCGTCACCACCGCCCCCGCCGCCCGGAAGGTCTGAAAGCGGAAGAGGTTGAAGGCGATGTTGTACTGCGCCAGCGGCACCAGCAGGTGGTACAGCACGGGTCAGCCCTCCCTCTGCACGGTGGCGGGCTCCGCGGAGCCGAAGTCGCGTTCCAGCAGCGGCATCCATCGCTCCAGCGCCACCCCGCGCGACCCCTTGAGCAGGATGGTCTCGTTCCCCCGCAGGGCCGGGCGCAGCGCCTCGTACGCCTGCATCGGGTCCTCCGCCGCCAGCAGCCGGTCGCCCAGCTGCGACTGGTTGTGCTCGAAGGCGGGGACGAAGTCGCCCGTCGCCACCACGCGGTCGATGCCGTGCCCCACCAGCCCCGCCGCGTGCAGCGCCAGCTCGCGGTGCAGCTGCTCGGCGTGGTCGCCCAGCTCGCGCATGGTGCCGATGACGGCCACCTTCTCCCCCTCCGCGGGAATGCTGGCCAGCAGGTCCAGCGCCGCGCGCATGCTGGGCGGATTGGCGTTGTAGCAGTCCGCGATCACCCCCACGGAGCCCACGCGCAGCCACTCGTTGCGCATCTTCGGAACGGACATGCCCGACAGCCCCTTCGCCACCTCCTCCACCGTCACCCCCCACTCCACCGCGACGCCCAGGGCCAGGAGCGCGTTGCGGACGTTGTGCATCCCCGGCAGCGGCAGGTGGATGGGAACGCCCTGAAAGCTCCACTCCGTGCTCCCGTCCGGGCGAAAGCGGACGCCTTCCTTGCCGCCGTCGGGATACAGCTCGGCGCGGGCGTCGAACCCCGCCACCCGCAGCCGCATCCCCCCGATGCGCTCCTGGGCGCCGGTGGGCAGCTCCGCCGGCTCGTCCACCACGAACCCGGTCCCCGCCGCCGCCAGCCCGTCGAAGATCGCCAGCTCCTCGCGAAGAACGCCTTCCACCGAGCCCAGCCCCTCCAGGTGCTCCTCGCCGATCGCGGTGATGATGGCCGCGTCGGGCTCGATGATGCGGGACAGGAGGGTGATCTCGCCCGGCTCGTTGGTCCCCGCCTCCACGATGGCGGCCTCCGCGTCGTCGGGGGCGGCCAGCAGGGTCAGCGGCACGCCCACCTGGTTGTTCAGGTTGGCCTCGGTGGCGTGCACGCGGAAGGTGGACGAGAGGACGGCCCGCAGCAGCTCCTTGGTCGTCGTCTTGCCGTTGCTCCCCGCCACGGCGACCACGCGTGCCTTCAGCGCCCGCCGCCGGTGCCGCCCCAGCCTGCCAAGCGCGTGCAGCGTGTCGTCGACCAGGAACAGCGGCAGCTCAGGCGGCGCGTCCGCGGGGATGCGGGACACGACGGCGGCGGCGGCGCCCTGCCCGGCCGCCTGCGCCAGGTACGCGTGCCCGTCGAAGTTGGCGCCCTTCAGCGCGACGAACAGTGACCCGCGTTCGATCTTGCGCGTGTCGGTGGAGATCCCGGAAAACGTCACGTCGCCCGCGGGAGACTCCGTCTCCAGCGCGCGGCGCACCTCGTCTGCGGTCCAGCGGAACCCGCTCAAACGTCACCTCCGGCGGCGGTCGTGAGGTCCGCGAGGATCTCGCGCACGATGGCGCGCTCGTCGAACGGACGCTTCTCCGTGCCGACGATCTGATACGTCTCGTGGCCCTTGCCGGCCAGGAGCACCAGGTCGCCCGTGCGTCCTTCGGTGAGTGCGGTGCGGATGGCCTCGCGGCGGTCGGAAATTCGCAGGCGGGGTGCACGTCCCATGCCGCTTTCGATGCCGTCCAGGATGCGCTCGGGGTCCTCCGTGCGCGGGTTGTCGGAGGTCACGATGGCCAGGTCCGCGTGCTCCGCGGCGACGCGCCCCATCTCCGGACGCTTCCCCGGGTCGCGGTCCCCGCCCGCGCCGAAGACGACGATCAGGCGTCCGCTCACCAGGGGCCGCACCGCCTCCAGCGCCCGCCGCAGCGCGTCCGGCGTGTGGGCGTAGTCGCGCAGCACGGTGGCGCACTGCGGCGGGCCGGCGATGCGCTCCAGCCGCCCGGGCACCTGCGGCAGCGTCCCCAGCGCCCCGGCGATGCGGTCCACCGGCCACCCCAGCGACCAGAGCACCGCCGCCGCCGCCACCGCGTTGGACACGTTGAACCCGCCGAAGATGGGGAGGGCCACGGGCGCGGCGCCGTCCGGCGTACGCAGGGTGAACTCCATCCCTCCCGCGCCCGCGTGCACCCCCTCCGCCGCCACGTCCGCCTCCCCCGCGTGCTCCACCCCGAAGCGCACCGTCCGCCCGATCGGCGAGGCCACGTCGCGCCAGGCGGGGTCGTCCGCGTTCAGCACGGCGGCCCCGGTGGGCTTCAACAGCGGGAGAAGGCGCAGCTTGGCGTCGCGGTACGCCTCCAGCGTTCCGTGGTAGTCCAGGTGGTCGCGCGTCAGGTTGGTGAACACCGCCGCGTCGAAGCGCGCCGCCGCCATCCGCGCCTGGTCCAGCGCGTGCGACGACACCTCCATCGCCACCCGCCCCACGCCCTCGTCCAGAAAGTGCCGCAGCCAGCGCGCCGCATCCACCGGCCCCGGCGTGGTCAGCCCCTCGGTCCCCGGGATCACTTCTCCGTCCGCACCGACCGCCCCCAGCGTGCCGACGTACCCCGCGGGGCCGTCCAGCGAGAGCAGGTGGCGGAGCATGGCGGCCGTCGTCGTCTTGCCGTTGGTCCCGGTGACGCCGACCAGCGTCATCCGCTCCCACGGGTCGCCGAAGAACTCCGCGGCGGCGTACGCGGCGCCCAGCCGGCCGTCGGTGACGCAGAGCTGCGGGGTGGGGATGCCCTCGACGCACTGCTCCACGACCGTCCCCGCGGCGCCGGCCTCGAACACCTGGGGGAGAAAGCGGTGGCTGTCGTTCTCCGTCCCCTTCCACGCGCAGAACAGGGCCCCGACGCGCACCTGCCGCGAGTCCGCCGTCACGTCCCACACCTCCCGCGCCGCGTGCCCGTCGGACAAACGGCCTTCGCCCGCCAGGAGCTCCTCGCGGGCGAGACGCGCCTCGATGGCGCCCAGGGTGGTGCGGCGACTGGTCATCGGCTTTCTCCCAGCAGCACCAGCGTGTCGCCCCGGGCCACCGGCGCCCCCACCGCCGGCTGCGTCCCCGTGACGTATCCCGTGCCGCGGACGCGGACGTGCACCCCCAGCGCGTGCAGCCGCCGCGCCGCGTCGCGCAGCGGCAGCCCCGCCACGTCCGGCACCGGCACCGACTCCCCGGACGGCGCCTCGGCCGCCTTTCCCAGCTCGTCCGTGCTGACGAAGACGTACACCCCCTCCGCGCCGGCGGGCGGGGGGTCCGCGGGGCGCCGCCCCGG
>JAHWJJ010000453.1 GCA_019348475.1 Gemmatimonadota bacterium
TCGCACTTTCGCACTTTCGCACTCACGCACTCACGCACTCACGCACTCACGCACTTCAATCCGGGACGTTCCGGCGCAGCTCCTCCAGCCAGACCGTGGCCTCCGAGTCGCTGGGCGCGCGCCAGTCGCCGCGGGGGGAGAGCGAGCCGCCGGAGCCCACCTTTGGGCCGTTGGGCATCGCCGAGCGCTTGAACTGGCTGGTCTTGAAGAAGCGCCAGAGGAACACCTCCATCCACCGCTTGATGGTGGCGAGGTCGTAGGCGTTGCGCCGGTGGGGGGGCAGCAGGTCGCTCCAGCGGCCGCGCGCGCGGTCGCCCCACGCGTTCCACGCCAGGTACGCCACCTTGCCGGGCCGAAAGCCGAAGCGCGTAACGTAGTACAGCGTAAAATCCTGCAGCTCGTACGGCCCGATGGTTTCCTGCGTGCTCTGCGCCGGCGCCCGCGCATCGTCGCCGTCGCCGTGCGGCACCAGCTCGGGCGAGATCTCCGTCTCCAGGATCGCCTGCAGCACGGCCCCCGCCTCGTCGCCGAACTGCCCGCGGTGGATGACCCAGCGGATCAGGTGCTGGATGAGCGTCTTGGGGACCGACGCGTTCACGTTGTAGTGCGACATCTGGTCGCCCACGCCGTACGTGGCCCACCCCAGCGCCAGCTCGCTCAGGTCGCCCGTCCCCAGCACCAGCGCGCCGTGCAGGTTGGCCAGGCGAAAGAGGTGGCTGGTGCGCTCCCCCGCCTGCACGTTCTCGAAGGTCACGTCGTACACCGGCTCGCCGTCCGCGAAGGGGTGGCCGATGTCGCGCAGCATCTGCTGGCAGCTGGGGCGGATGTCGATCTCCTCCGCCGTCACCCCCAGCGCGCGCATCAGCTTCCACGCGTTGGTCCGGGTCGCTTCGCTGGTGGCGAAGCCGGGCATGGTGTAGGCGAGGACGTTGGTGCGCGGCAGTCCCAGCGCGTCCATGGTCCGCGCCGCCACGATCAGCGCCTGCGTCGAATCCAGTCCACCGGAAACGCCGATGACGATGCGCTCGATGCCGGTGGCGGACAGGCGCTTCATCAGCCCGTGCACCTGGATGCTGTACGCCTCGTAGCAGCGGGCGTCGCGCGCCGCCGGGTCGTCGGGCACGTAGGGAAAGCGCGCCACGTCGCGGATCAGGGGGATCTCGCCCTCCGGCACCCGGAACTCGAAGGGGATGCGGCGGATGCCCTCGATGCGCGCGCGGTGGTCGGCGACGTTGTCGTGAAAAAAGGTGAGCCGCGAGCGGTCCTGCGCCAGCCGCTCCAGGTCCACGTCGGCCACGATCATGTGCGGCTCGGGAACGAACCGCTCCGACTCCGCCAGCAGGTCGTTGTTCTCGTAGATCAGCGCGTGCCCGTCCCACGCCAGGTCGGTGGTGGATTCCCCCGGCCCGGCGGCGGAGTACAGGTACGCCGCCACGCAGCGGCCGGACTGCGACGCGCACAGGTCGCGGCGGTACTCGGCCTTCCCCACGGTGATGTTGCTGGCCGAGAGGTTGGCCAGCACCGTGGCGCCGGCCAGCGCCGCCCAGCTGCTGGGGGGGATGGGGGTCCACACATCTTCGCAGACCTCCACGTGCAGCGCGAACCCGTCCACGTTCTCCGCCTCGAACAGCAGGTCCGCGCCGAAGGGAACCAGCTGCCCCGCCACCTGGACCTCCGCGAACGGCGCCTCCGCCGCGCGGGCGAACCAGCGGCGCTCGTAGAACTCGCGGTAGTTGGGCAGGTACGACTTGGGGACGATCCCCAGGATGCGCCCGCGGTAGACGACGACGGCGCAGTTGAAGATGTGCCCGCCCAGCCGCAGCGGCGCCCCGACCAGAAGGACGGGCGTCATCCCCACGCTCTCGCGCACCAGCTGCGTGAGCGCGTCGCGCACCGCGTCCAGCAGCGCGTCCTGTTGAAACAGGTCTTCGCAGGTGTAGGCGCTGATCCCCAGCTCCGGGAACAGCGCCACCGCCGCGTGCGCGTCCGACGCCTGCCGCGCCAGCCGCAGCGTGTGCTCCAGGTTGAATGCGGGATCGGCCACGCGCACCGCCGGAATGCACACCGCTGCGCGGACGAACCCGTGGGAGTAGATGGAATGGAAGGGTGTGCGCATCGCCTCTCCGCTGCCCGGTCGTCACAGAACCCGCGTACACGATACGCACCGCCTTGCGCGGATGCCATGGCGGGGCGTGGCGAGGGGGCGCGAGGAGGGGACAAGGGGACAAGGGGACAAGGGACGAGGAGCGCGGGCGAGGCGTGCGCGAGCGGGGGCCTGCATCCCATACCCGCCGGGGCGCCACGGGCTAAAGCCCGCGGCTGCAACGGCCAAAAGCCCCGCCCTTTGGCTCGCGGAGCTCGCCAGGCGGGGCTTCACCTGCGGGCGGTTCGGCACCGGGCCACGTACCCGGTGCGGGCGCGGCCTGCGCGAGCGGGGCCCCGCATCCCATGGGGCTTCACGTGCGTGGGCGGTTCGCGCACGGGGCGACGTACGGGCGCGGGCGTGGCCTGCTCGAGCGGGTTGAAGGCCCGTTTTGCGAGGAACGAGCAAAGACGGGGCTTGTGGCAGTACCAGCTTCAGCCCACGGCGGGCGCCCCGGCGCCGACGAATCCCGCCCGGGTACCGGGGTCCGGGCGAACACGCGACGCCGCCTTCACCCCTTCACCCCTTCACCCCTTCACCCCTTCACCCCTTCACCCCTTCACCGGTGCACCCAGTCCCGCACCTGCGCGTAGGTCGTCGCGTCCGTCAGGAACTCGCTGTGCCCCAGGCAGGCCGTGAGCGTGTTGGTCGCGCCGCTGAGGGGAACGCTGTCGTCGGGGTCGATCACCAGGTCACAGGTGGACCACCAGGTGGCGTATCGGGGGGTGCCGGGGGTTTCGTCGGTGGAGTTGAGGCTGGTGAGGAACTTGGAGCCCGGCCGCATCTCGATGCACGACGTCTGGACGCATCCGTACGCCGAGGTGGTGCCGTGGTTCGGGCCGCCCAGCGAAACCCACGCGTCGATGCGCGCGTCGCCGCCCAGGTTTTTGGAGTAGTACCGCGACGACAGGCCGCCCATGGAGTGCGTGATCACGTCCACCTTCGTGGCCCCCGTGGCGGCGATGATGGAATCCACCTTGAACCGGATCTCGTCCGCGGTGGCGGCGTTGGACTGGCTGGTCTTGTAGCTCCAGTTGGCCAGCTGGGCGTCCGTCCAGCCGTCCGCCTTGAAGTTGGCGATCATGGTCTTCCACACGCTGCCGTCGGAGTTCCAGCCGTGGACGAAGAGGATGGGGTGCCGCTCCGGCGCGGACACCGCGTTGTGGGCCCCGGACGGCGTGAGCAGGCCCGCGCCGTCGCAGCCCGCGAGCAGGAAAAACGTGAGCAGGACGGGGGTGATGGACCGGCGCATGGGGATGCCTCCTGGATCGATGGGGGATGACGAACGCGCGGCGGCAGAGGGGCCGCCATGTGAGACACGCGTTTTCAGACGATTGTATCCCTTTTCGCGTCACCAGGGCCGCTGATGCCCGGAGAACCCGCCGCGAAGCCTTGCCGCAGCTACGCGAGCGCCGTCCAACGGAGGCGAAGGTGGGTGTGACGCCGAGCGTTCACCCGTTCACCCGTTCACCCGTTCACCCGTTCACCCGTTCACCCGTTCAC